>JAFQDC010000071.1 GCA_017416205.1 Clostridia bacterium
GACCCCAAAAAACTTTGAAAAAAGGATAAATTAGTTGTCTATAAGTATATTTTGTTATTTTAATTACCCATAGTTTGAAGTTTTTTGCGGAGCTTTTTTACAAAAAAGCGACCGTTTCTCCCCCGTCAAACCAAAATTTGATTGAATGGTAACAAAAAGGAGCTGATACATCTTATGTGTATCGGCTCCTTTATTGTGCCTAATTGTTTAAATTTTGTCGATATTTCGCTATCATTAATCCCTCTTAAGCCTTGCAAATGAAGCCATAAGCTTCTTTGTGCCCACCTTTTCGAAATCAATGGTGTAGAGAACGTCGCCGCCCATGTTCTTAACGTCTGTAATGATACCTGTGCCAAAGGTGGTGTGACGAACGCGGTCTCCCTTGTCAAATGCTTCAATGGGAGCTTTTTTAGCAGCGGGAGCCGAGGCTGTGGGTACTGTGGAAACTCTCGGCATAGAAGACTGACGGGGCTTTGGAACGTTGCCCGTATATGCGGCACGCTCCTCTCCCGTGCCCCAACCTCCGCCGGGGCCTGAGTGGTTGTAGATAGGAGTGCTTCCGGCGCGGGCGGGCATCTTCTTTCCATAGGAATAAGGCTCGCTTCCCGCGTATGAGCCAAAGGAGGAGAATGCAGAGGCTGTCATATCGTTATCCTCTGTAAGCCATTCCGGGATCTCACGCAAAAACCTTGACGACTGATTGTAAAGGGTAGAGCCGTTGAGCATACGCTGATGAACGTGGGTTATGTAAAGACGCTTTTCAGCTCTGGTCATTGCAACGTAAGCAAGTCTGCGCTCCTCCTCGATCTCCTCGGGATTCATAATAGACTGGAAGCCGGGGAATATGCCCTCCTCCCATCCGGGAAGAAATACGTTTTTAAATTCAAGACCCTTTGCGGCGTGGATAGTCATAAGCACAACCGCGTCGGCAGTATCGTCATAGCGGTCGATGTCCGTAACAAGGGCAACGTCCTCTAAAAATTCGGAGATTGTGGGCTCTTCCGTGCTTTCCTCGTACTGAGCCGCCGTGGAAACAAGCTCTCCGATATTCTCAAGCCTGTCCTTTTCCGCCTCTCCTGCGGCAACGAGCATTGCCTGATAGCCTGTTTTAACGGAGATGTTCTCAATAAGCTGAGATATCTTGATTGTGGGCGCGAGAGCGCGAAGCTCGTCAATAAGTCCTGCAAGGGCCATCATGGAAACTGATGCCGCCGCGGGGATCGCCTTGTAGGATGCGGCGCGGCGCATAACGGAGAGAAGAGAGCAGCCCTCAAGGTCTGAGATCTCCTGAGCTACGGAAATGCTCTTGTCACCGATGCCCCTCTTTGGCATATTGATGATACGGCGAAGACGAACGCTGTCGTCAGGATTATTGATAACTGAAAGATAAGCAAGGATATCCTTGATCTCGGCTCTCTCGAAGAATCGGAGAGATCCCAGCATACGGTAGGGAATACCGCTCTTTGCAAGTGCCTGCTCCACAGCTCGGGACATGGCGTTTGTACGGTAGAGAACTGCAAAGCTCTTGAAATCCTCACCGTCCTCGTGAAGGCTTGTGACAGTGTCGGAAATAAATCTTGCCTCGTCAAGCTGATTCTGAAGCTTCAGGGTTTTGATAAGATCTCCCTTGTCGCCGTCAGTCCAAAGATTTTTACCCTTACGCTCCTTGTTCTTTGCGATAACTGCGTTTGCCGCCTCAAGGATAGTTTTTGTCGAACGGTAATTCTGCTCAAGGCGAATGACCTTAGCCTCGGGATAAGTCTCGTCAAAGGTCAGAATATTCTCAATAGTAGCTCCGCGGAATTTGTAGATAGACTGGTCATCGTCACCAACTACCATAAGGTTTTTATAGAATCCCGCAAGAAGGGAAACGAGACGGAACTGAGCGTGGTTCGTGTCCTGATACTCGTCGATTGAAATAAAACGGAATCGGTTTTGCAGATTGTTTCTGACTTCCTCGAACTGCTCGAGAAGGCGAACCGTCTGCATAATAATATCATCGAAATCCACAAGATTTGAAGCCTTCAGGCGGGACTGATACATAGAATATATCTCGCCGATCTTTTTCAATCTGAAATCGTGATTGAATTCGAGTGCATATTCCTCGGGAGTCATAAGATGGTTCTTTGCGCGGCTGATCTCCGCCATAACGCTCTTGACGGGCATATTCTTCGTGTCGATGGAAAGGGTCTTCATGCACTCTGTAATAAGCTTTTTGGCGTCATCCGTGTCAGTGATGCCGAAGCCCTTTTCATATCCTATAAGATCGCCCCAGCGGCGAAGGATACGCATACAGATGTTGTGGAAGGTACCCGTCCACATTTCGTCAGCCTCAGTTGAGCCCTCGCCGAAGCAGGCTGAAATACGCTCCTTTATCTCACCTGCAGCCTTGTTTGTAAAGGTAACGGCAAGAACTGCCCAGGCGGGAGGAGGCATAATGCGAAATCTCTCAAGATAAGTGCCGAGCTCGTCTCCCGTAAGAGTGTCAAGGGCATTCTGCATATTGTCAAGATGGGCCTGAGTTATTTCGTCGGGCACCCAGTCGTTCTTGTAAGCATCACCGTAGCGAACGATATACGTAAGACGGTTAACGAGAACGGTGGTCTTACCGCTTCCCGCGCCTGCAAGTATCATAAGAGGGCCGTTTATGGTGTAAACACACTGACGCTGAACGTCGTTGAGCTTTGAATAATATTTGTCAAACAGCTTTCTTTTTAAAATGTTATACTGAAATTCTATTTTAGCATCGGGCATGATAATGTTTCCTTTAATAATGTTTCAAGTTATTATACCATAATTCAAACACTCTCGCAACGATAAAATATGATAAAGGTTAAAAACATTTTTTCTTTTACCTGTTCCATTTTTTTGTAATGTATGATATACTGTAATTAATTATAAATACCTTTAAGGAGTAGTTATGGCTCTTGATAATACACATTTTGGTGCGCAGATGATAGCAAAGCTTCTTGACGGCCCGAAGAAGCTGTTTTTCTGCGGTATCGGCGGAGTTTCAATGTGCTCTCTTGCTCATATCTCCCGCCTTCGCGGACACGACGTATCAGGCTATGACCGTGCAAGGTCCCCCGTTACGGAGGAGCTGGAGGAGCTTGGAATCACCGTTTATTATGAAGAGGATGCATCTCACATCGACGGATGTGATGCCCTTATCTTCACAGTAGCGATCCCCGAGACAAATCCCGAATACGCGGCGGCAAAGGCTAAGGGTATCCCCTGCATATCCCGTGCAGACTATCTCGGTTATCTTATGTCAGGATACAAGAACCGTGTTGGTATTTCCGGTATGCACGGAAAATCCACCACCACCTCAATGGCAGAGCTCGTATTCACGTCGGCAGGTCTTGACCCTACCGTTTCCTGCGGCGCTCTCATGAAGGACGTTGGTGCATATCACCGTGTGGGAGGAGACGAGCACTTCGTTTTTGAGGCCTGCGAGTATATGGACTCATTCCTTGATTTCTACCCCACCGTTGCGGTAGTTCTCAACATTGAGATGGACCACGTTGACTACTTTAAGTCAATGAAGCAGATACACGAATCCTTCAGAAGCTTTATGGCCCGCACTGACGGCGGTATCGCTCTCGTTAACTGCGGTGACGATGACGTTATGAAGGCGGCTGAGGGCTTTGAGGGAAGGCTTGTTACCTTCGGTGTTGAATGTGACGACGCTGACTACAGAGCTGACGAAATATCCTTTGTCTTTGGCTGCGGTCACTTTAATATCTACTATAAAAATGAGCTTCTTTGCCATGTTGAGCTGAAGGTCCCCGGAGCGCACTGTATATGCGATGCGCTGGCAGCAGCGGCTGCTGCTCACCTTTGCGGTGCTGACGGAGAATCTATTTCCCGCGGACTTGCGCTCTTTACAGGTGCGGGAAGACGAATGGACAGAGCAGAGAAGGATGCTGATTGCGGCGCCGCAGTTTATGCAGACTACGCTCACCATCCAACAGAGATCGGCGTGACACTTAATGCCGCATCTCAGATGGACTATGAAAAGGTCTTCTGCGTATTCCAGCCCCATACATATTCAAGAACTGCGGAGCTGTTTGATGATTTTGCCGCGTCCCTTGCAGGAGGCGGAGCAACAGAGATCATTCTCGCTCCCATCTATTCCGCCCGCGAGACCAACACCTACGGTGTTGCAAGTGAGGATCTTTGCGACAAGATCACCTCTCTCGGACAGGAATGCCGATTTATCGCTCAGTTCTCCGATATCGCCGACTACCTTAATACGGTTGCAGGCGAAAAGGATATGATAATCATTATGGGAGCCGGCGATATTACAAAGGTGATACCTCACCTTTGCAGTGAAAAGTGAAGAGAGAAAAGAGAAAAGAAAATGTACAAAACCGCGCGAGACGGTTTTGATCGAATATAACTTGCTATTACGAAAGGATGGTATAGCTATGGCTACCACTCTCGAATTTATAAAGTTTAATATGCCCTGCCAGGATATGAACGGTACTTCCACTCTCCCCGGTCTTCAGAAGCTTGGCTTCTGGCACCGCAACGGAGATTCAGGCCTCGGTGAGGACGACGAGCTCTTTATCGGCTACGGTCACGTTCCCTCCTGCTATCCCTATAAGATGCAGGATATGTACTCCCGCGAGCTCAAGGACAAGGAGATGAACGGAGTCGTTCTTGAAAACGAGTATCTCAAGGCCGTTTTCCTTCCCGAATGGGGCGGAAAGATGATGTCCCTTTTCGATAAGGTGGCCGGCAAGGATCTGCTTTACACAAACCCTGTAATGCGTCCCTGCAACCTTGCGGCCCGTAATGCCTGGACCTCGGGCGGTATCGAATGGAACTGCGGTATGTTCGGCCATCACGTTCACACCTGCGACACTATGTATACAACGACCACCGAGCTCTCCGACGGAACTCCCGTTCTTCGTATGTACGAGTTCCACCGTATCCGCAGAGTAGTTCAGCAGATGGACTTCTTCCTCCCCCAAGGCTCAAAGGTCCTTTTTGCAAGAAACAGAATAATCAATCCCCTGCCCGACGTTGTTCCCATGTACTGGTGGACAAACATTGCAGCTCCCGAAACTCCCGATACACGTATCGTAGTTAACGCAGACGGCGCATACGTGGCAGATGACAATACAAGCCTTGCTCCCATTCCCGAGTACAGAGGCGATGACGTTACATATCCCATTAACGTTCCCGCCGCAGGCGACTATTTCTATAAGATACTTCCCAAGCAGAGAAAGTTTGAAGCGTGTCTTGACGCCGACGGCTACGGACTTATCTATGCCTCCACATACAGACTTAAGGGCAGAAAGCTCTTCTGCTGGGGTCAGAATCCCGGCGGTGACCGTTGGCAGGAATACCTTACTACTGACGGCTCTCCCGACCGCTACGTTGAGCTTCAGGGCGGTATCTGCCATACTCAGTATGAGTGTATGCCTATGCCTCCCCACACCACGTGGGAATGGCTTGAGGCCTTCGGCGCTATGAATGCCGATGGCGATACTGTTCACGGCGAGTGGCAGGGCGCAAAGGCTGAGGTTGCAAAGCGCCTTGACGAGATCATCACAGACGACCGTATGGACGAGATTCTTGAAGAAACAAAGGCAATGGCAAAGAGCGCGGCTACCGGCGAGCTTAAATTCCGCGGCAGCGGATGGGGCGCCCTTGAAAACCTCCTTCGCGAGAAGAACGGAAAGCCCAAAATGGCTCCCCACCTTGATTTCGGCACCCTTTCCGAAGAGCACGCTGACTGGACAAGCCTTATGAACGAGGGCAAGTTCCTTTCCCACGATGCAGAGGATTCTCCCATTTCCTGGATGCTTCAGCCTGAGTGGATCCGTCTTATGGAGTCCGCCTGCGAGAGCACCGATAAAGATAACTGGTACGCGCATCTTCAGCTTGGTATGGCTTATATTGCAGACGGAAGACTCAACGACGGCTGGATGGTACTTGAAAAGTCTGAAGAGCTCAAGCCCTCCGCTTGGGCGCAGTACGGCAGAAGCGTTGTAAAGCGCTGTATCGGCGACCTTGAGAACGCTTCTCTCCACCTTATCAATGCGGCAAATATGCTCCCCCACGATATCTCTATCGCAAAGGAAGCAATGGAGGTGCTTATTGCGGCAGGTAAGGATAACGAAGCGATCGAGCTTTACGAAAAGATGCCCGCTGAGGTTCGCGCGATCGGCCGTGTTCGCCTTTACGCAACTATGGCTCATATTCACCTTGGTCATATTGAAGAGGCTGAATCTGTTCTCAATGAGAACGGAGGTCTTATCCTTCCCGATATCCGCGAGGGTGAGACAATTATCACAGAGCTTTGGTTCCTCATTGAAGAGGCAAAGGCAAAGCGCGACGGACGTGAATTTGACAGAAACACAGCAACTGTTCCTCCCATTTTCGACTACCGTCAGTGCAGCACAAAGCACCGCCGTCCCGCAAGAAAGAGAGCAAAATAAATATTTCCCCCTGCCAAAAGGCAGGGGAATATTTATGAGTGAAGAGATAAGAGAGAAAAGAGAAGAGAATTGGAGGCTTTCCGATAGCGGAAAGCTTCATTAAGAACTATGAGATCAAAAAAGCTAATCGGTAATATTATGCTCCTTGTTGCCGCGATCCTTTGGGGCACTACCTTTGTGGCACAGAGCGAGGGTATGGAGTATGTGGGTCCTCTTACGTATCAGGCAACGCGAAGCGTTCTCGGAGGTCTTTTTCTGATTCCGCTTATATTATTTATGGACCTTGCGAAAAAGAAAAAAGGAACCTTTGTTGCCCCCTCAAAAGAAACAAAGAAAAAAACGCTACTTGTGGGAGTGCTTTGCGGAATCGTTCTCACTGTTGCGGCGCTTTTGCAGCAGTACGGCATCGCTCTCGGAACGACCAGCGACAAGGCAGGTTTTATAACTGCCCTTTATATCGTTCTCGTTCCCGTATACGGTCTGTTTTTAAAAAAGAAGGTCCACCCGATTATTTGGGTGAGCGTTGGTATTGCGGTATTCGGACTGTATTTTCTGTGCATTCGGGGAGACTTTTCCGTTCTCCCCTGCGATCTTGTGACCCTTGGCTGCGCTGCGGTATTTGCACTTCACATCGTAGTCATTGATAACCTTGCTGCTCCTCTTGATGGTGTTCGCATATCCTGCATCCAGTTTTTCACAAGTGCCGTAATTTCAGGCATTGCAATGTTCATTTTTGAAGAGCCTTCGTTTTCTGCAATTATGAGCGGATGGGTGACCATCGCTTATGCGGGAATACTTTCAAGCGGTGTTGCATACACCTTGCAGATACTTGGTCAGCAGAGGACCGACCCTGCAGTGGCCTCGATCCTTATGAGCCTTGAGTCCCTTTTTGCAGTAGTGGGAACCATTGTATTCACAGCACTTTTGGGCGCTCCAAAGCTTCCAACAGTCCGCGAGTGGATAGGATGCGCGCTTATGTTCTCAGCCATTATGCTGACACAGATTCCGGATATGATCAAGAAGAAGTAAAACAACTTTAAATATTTAGAAAAAACCGCCTCGGCGGTTTTTTTGCTCTATAATTGGAAAATTACGGTTTGTGTGGGGTGGTTAATGTAGGGGGCTTTTTGTAAAAAGCCCCCTACGACCCCAAAAAACTTTGAAAAAAGGATAAATTAGTTGTCTATAAGTATATTTTGTTATTTTAATTACCCATAGTTTGAAGTTTTTTGCGGAGCTTTTTTACAAAAAA
>JAFQDC010000072.1 GCA_017416205.1 Clostridia bacterium
CCTGGGAAAGAACTAAACTTAACAATTTATGTATCACTTAAAATGACAAAACAAACAATACCGTTCAATCTGTCATTTCCAGCTTAACATAATTTAAAGACAGATCTCACCCAGGTAGCAACCCTCATCCGTCACCGTCTGTGAAGACAGCAATAATTTTACATTTATCTCTGAGAATATCGTTCATTCTACATCGTGCAAAACTGCATCGGTGACACCTTCCCCCGAATCATGGGGGAAGGACTTGCTTGGGTCGTTCGCTCACATTGTAGCCGTGAAGTATTATCTTAATCTACTCGTCAAACCAAAATTTGACGAAATAACGAAACAAAAAAAGCGGCTGCTGCAAACTTATCATCTGCAACAGCCGCTTATTATGCTTTTGAAAGTCTTTATCAGTCAAAGTAACCAAGCTTATAAAGAAGCTCAGCGCCGAGAACGCCGCCGCCTGCAGCTCCGCGGAGAGTGTTATGGGAAAGGCCTACAAACTTCCAGTCAAACATTGTGTCCTCTCTGAGACGGCCTGCAGTTACTCCCATGCCGCCGTAGATCTCACGATCAGTCTTGCACTGAGGACGGTTATCCTCTTCAAAATAAGTAATGAACTGCTCGGGAGCGTGGGGGAGAGCATACTCCTGAGGAAGGCCCTTAAAGCTCTTCCAAGCCTCCAGGATCTCTTCCTTTGTGGGCTTATTCTCAAAGTTTACGAAAACGGTAGCTGTGTGACCGTCTGTTACGGGGATCCTTATGCACTGGCTTGTGATAAGAGTCTCTGAATCGGGAACGATCTTGCCGTCCTCAACCTTACCCCAGATATAAAGGGGCTCTACCTCGCTCTTTTCCTCCTCGCCGCCAATGTAGGGGATAACGTTGTCGATCATTTCGGGCCAATCGTTAAAGTTCTTACCTGCGCCGCTGATTGCCTGATATGTGCTTACAACGACCTCCTTGATGCCGAACTTGCGAAGGGGTGTGAGCATAGGAACGTAGCTCTGGATAGAGCAGTTAGGCTTAACTGCAATAAAGCCGCGCTTTGTTCCGAGACGCTTCTTCTGTGCCTCAATAACTGCGTAGTGATCTGCGTTGATCTCGGGAATTACCATGGGAACGTCATCTACTCTGCGGTTTGCGGAGTTATTGGAGATGACGGGGATCTCTGCCTTGGCATAAGCCTCCTCAAGGGCGCGGATCTCGTCCTTCTTCATATCCACGGCGCAGAAAACGAGGTCAACAAGGCCTGCCACCTTTTCGATCTCGGAAGCATCGAGAACTGTCATATCAGCGATGGATGCGGGCATAGCATCCTGCATCTTCCAGCGCGCGCCGACTGCCTCTTTATATGTTCTACCCGCGCTGCGAGCACTTGCCGCAAGAGCTGTGATCTCAAAGAACGGGTGATCCTGCAAAAGCATTATGAATCTCTGGCCTACCATACCTGTAGCGCCGATGATTCCTACTCTTTTCTTGTCTGCCATTATATATACCTACCTTTCTTTCAAAAGAAAAATACAAGTAATATTAACACACCAAACTCCCTTTGTCAATAAACTGAGGGTTAATACTCTTGCCATTATTTTATTTATCTTGACCTTGAGGGAGCGGTATGGTAATATTATATATATGATGCTGAAAAGCAATAAGTCATTATGTGAAAAGGAAACAATATGAAAAAGATCATTGCAATCATCACTCTTTTATCACTTCTTATGAGCAGCCTTTGTGTCAGCGCTGCCGTCTGCTCACACAGCTACCAAAAAACAGAGGTAAAAGCCAACTGCACGGAAAAGGCATATACCATCAGTAAATGCACTCTCTGCGGACATACCTATAAGGAATATAAGGATCAGGTAACGCTTCCAAAGGGTTTTTACATACTGGCGGACAGCGTGCGTTCGGGCGATACTCTCACCGTTACAGTAAAGATCGGCAACAATCCCGGCCTGTATTCCGCAAAGCTTACGACTGCATATAACGGCGAAGCTCTTTCGCTCAGAGAGGCAAAAAACGGAACCGTTTGGACAGCAAAGGACTTTACAGGAGGCTGGAATACAGCCAAGAATCCCTTTAACACCTTCGTTGAGGACGTTTCTACCGGTAATGAGATAAACTATAATAACGGCGTTTTCTATACTCTTGTTTTTGATATTATTGATGACAGCCTTGATTACGGCTTCAAATTTACTCATACCGCAGGTAGCTTCCCCGCATGGGACAACAGCACCAACAGTCTTATAAAGCATACCCCGACGATCATTAACATAATAGGCGCGTCGGAGCTTGGCGATCACACCTACGTTACAGAGACAGTTCCCCCCACCTGCACCGAAGGCGGATATACTCTCAACACCTGCACCTTCTGCGGTGATAGCTCAAAAACAGACGAGGTCAGCGCTACAGGTCACGCCTTCAGCATAAAGCAGATGATCAAGGAGCCTACCTTTACAGAAGAGGGTATGGCAGAATATGTCTGCGACACGTGCGGCGCAACTGAAACTTCTCCGGTTCCCGTCCTTGAACGATACAAGAAATGTGATATCAACAACGATGGAGACATTTCTCCAAAGGATGCAAATATGCTCCTTCGTTTTCTTATGGGCGAGCCTGCCACACTGCAGGAGTTTGATGCTGCAGACTGTATGGAGGATAACGTTCTCAACGGCAAGGATTCAAATAAGATAAAGAGAGTAATAGCTGGAATCGATTCCTGAAACAACAGAAAAAGCCTTGCGGTGAAGCTTTCACCGCAAGGCTTTTTTGTCAGTCCATATCAAAGTTTTCGAGATAATACTCTATAGCATTCCGAAGCTTGTTTTTATCCTGTCCCGATGCTACGGCCATATGGAAATATTTTTCTTTGTTTTTGGTATCACCCATAATTGCGTATATTATTGCAAGGAGGCCCGATGCCTGATACATTCTTGAGTTTTTCTCAAGGGCAAGGTGAGCATATTCCATAGCTCCCTCAAGCTCGTATTCCTTGAAATAGAAATTTGCAAGATTGTTGTAGGCCTGCGCATAGGAGGGATCCAGATATATAGCCTCTTCAAAAGCGGAGAGGGCGTTTTCTCCGTCTCCTAAGCTTTCGTAAAGGAGACCAAGATTGTTGTGAACCGTTGCGTTTGTGGGGTCAAGCCTCAAAAGCTCCTCGTAGGTCGCAATGGCGTCCCTCTTCAATCCACAGTCTGAGTAGCAAAGGGCGAGAAAGAGGAGAACTGCAGCAGTATCCTGCCTGTATACACACTCGTCTTTAAGCTTTTTCAGAGCAGAGGCGGCTTTTTTGAATTTATCCTCATTGTAAAGGCGGATTGCCGAAAGCAGCTTTTTCTTTCCCTTGGGGTCCTCTGAGAATGCCCTGCCGATCTCGTTTTTATAAAAGCTCTCATAATGCCTGAGGGTCCTTCTTGGGCTTTGGCCGTAGTTCATTTTGATAATGGAAGTAAGGGCGGCAATTGCGATAAGCAAAACTCTCACAGCACTCGCAAGGTCTATTTTTTGCATTTTTATGCTTTCGTATGCAAAATAACCGCAGGCCGCGCATATGAGAAGTATGAGAACGGCCGTTAATATTCTTCTTGTTTTCATTATTGTTCCTTATTTTTCAAATACTATAGTAACCGTAGTTCCCTCGCCCTCAACGCTTTTCAAATGAAGCTCTGCGTTGTGAACTGCGGCTCCGTGCTTTACGATGGAAAGGCCGAGGCCTGTTCCGCCCATGCTTCTTGAATGGCTTTTATCTACTCTGTAGAAGCGCTCGAATATTCTGTCAGTGTGCTCTTTGGGAATACCGATACCCGTGTCCTTCACTGAAAAGGCAGGCCGTGAGTCTTTCAGGAATACTGAGATCTCCACTTTTCCGCCGTCACGGTTATATTTTATGGCATTGTCGCAAAGGTTATAGATCATTTCGGAAATGATGGTGTGTATTCCGAACACAGTGGTTTTCTCTCCTGTGACGGTTATTGTAATGTTTCTTTCCTCTGCGATCTTTTCAAGGCGGGTACGCACCACCTTTGCTGCGGCCAGAAGATCAAGCTCCTCTCTTTCAAGTGCGGGAGCATTTTCATCAAGCTGTGAAAGCTTGATGATATCGTTAACGAGAGTGATAAGTCGGCCTGATTCGCTGTGGATATTTTCGGCAAACTGAGTCATATCCTCGGGGCGAACGATTCCGTTCATCATGATCTCGGAAATACCGTATATGGAGGTCAGGGGAGTTTTAAGCTCGTGGGAAACGTTTGAGGTAAATTCCCGTCGCATAGAGTCTCGCTCTTCCTTTTCCGTAACGTCAAGAATAAGGAGAACTGCGCCGCTGATGCTTTCCTCTACCTCAACGGGGTTTGCAAACATCTGCAGAGACTTTCCGTTTATTGGAAAAACAGGCTGGCATTTTTCTCCGAGAAGCGCCTTTTCCACGGTGCTCTGAAAGGTGCTGTCATTGGAAAAGGTAAGAACGCTGTCTCCAAGATCGGTCTTTTTCACTCCGAAGAGCTTCAGGGCGCTTTTATTGTATGAAAGTATCTGTGCTGCAGCGTCAATAAGGATAAGTCCCTCAGACATATCTCCGGTTATTGTCAGAAACTCCTCCTGACGCTTTTTTAAGTCCTTCATCTGCAGGTCGATGAGGCTGTTCTGCCTTGATATTTTTCTGAGAAGGGGCGTTAGCTCCTCGTATCCCTCGCCGATGGTGGGATTTGAGAAGTCAAGCTCATTTATGGGCTTCACTATTTTTTTGGCAAGGGACGAGGATAGAATGGCAGAAACTACGGTAACAACTATAAATGCAATGGCCATGGGAATGAGCATTCTCAGAATAACGGCACCCAAAGTCATCTGGTCAACGGATACTCTCAGCACCGTACCGTTTGAAAGTCTGCGGGCGTAGTAATAGGTTTTTTCTGTTAGGGTTGCGGAATATCTGTAGCTCTCTCCCTCGCCTGTTTCAAAAGCTTCCTTTACTTCCTCTCGATCCTTGTGATTTTCAAGGTCATATGTATCGTCTACCGTATCGTAGATAACGGAGCCGTCCGTATCAATAAGGGTGATCCTTCGCTTTTCCTGAAAGCTCTCAAGATATTCCCGGCCTCCGATCTCAGTTCCCGCGCAAAGATACTGCGCCTCGCGGCTGACCTCGGACTGGAGTGTGGCGTTAAAATAAGGATAGGACACTCCGAGAATTACGAGAACACAGCAAAGAAAGCTTATGAGAGAGGCTGTCAGGATAGCATTATGTATTCTTTTAGTCAAGCTTAGTCTCCTATCTTATATCCGATTCCGCGGACAGTTTCTATCATATCCCCGCATTCGAGCAGCTTTGAGCGCAGTGTTCTGATATGAACGTCAACAGTGCGGTTTTCGCCGTCAAACTCGTAGCCCCAAATGCTTCTGAGGATCTGATCGCGGGTGAATACCGTTCCCATACCGGACAGAAGAAGGCAGAGCAGTTCAAACTCCTTGAAGGTAAGGGTAACGTCCTTGCCTGCCACACGAACGATATGCTTCTGCGGGCAAACGTAAAGATCTCCTGCAATATATTCAGCCTTGTTATCCTGCTCCTGCTCAGTTCTTCTTAAAAGAGCCTTTATTCTTGATATGAGCTCCATTATGCCAAAGGGCTTTGAAACATAGTCGTCAGCTCCCGAATCAAGGCCGAGAACGCGATCATATTCCGTGGTCTTAGCGGTCAGCATAATGACGGGGATCTTTTTTGTTTCCTTTCTTGCTCTCAGCTTTTTCAGCACTTCGATTCCGTCCTCCTCGGGGAGCATAATATCAAGGAGCACAAGCTTTGGAGCCTTTTCATCAACAGCGCGCCAGAAATCCGAGGGGCGCTCAAAGCCTCTTGATTCAAAGCCCGAATTATTAAGAGCATATTCAACAAAATTACGAATACTTGAATCGTCCTCGAGAAGATAAATCATAATGAAAATATACCTTTCCGTAATTTGTGCAGATGCTGTCGCTGTGGTTTCGTATCTGCAAATACAGTATATCTCTTTTTTTGGCTCTTTTCAAGAAAAAACGGCACAAAGAGCCCGGTTTAACATGGATTTAACATAAGCACGATTTCAGATTTAACAGGGAGGTTGTATTATTTAGTCATACTGGGTAGGTAAGGCAATTTTCACTGTACTCAGAAAAAAAGCACCGCAGGCTACAGCTTTTCAATTTTTTGTATTCAGCCCGGTGCGCAGAATGTTGTTATATGATCGGATAATCATTATCCGGAATCGAAAGGAGAAAAATTATGTTATCAGGTGCAGATGTTATGCAGCTGATCCAGAGCCTTATCTGGCTTCTGGCAGGCGTTGGTATTTTCATTGTAGGTATGAACTTCATGGGCGATGCCCTTGAAAAGAGTGCGGGAAACGGAATGAAGCGTTTTCTCGAAAAGATCAGTAATAACCGCTTTAAGGGAGTTACTGTCGGTGCAGGTGTAACTGCTATCATTCAGTCCTCCTCTGCAACGTCAGTCATGGTCATCGGTCTTGTTAACGCAGGCGTTATGACCCTTATGCAGGCAACTCCCATTATTATGGGCGCCAATATCGGTACTACCATCACCGGTGTGCTCGTTGCTCTTAAAAACGACTATTTCAATATGCTGATGTACCTTTTCGCATTTGCGGGAGTTATGATGGGCTTTTCCAAAAAGGAGAAGTTCAAGATCGCAGGCAGCCTCTTTAGCGGTCTCGGTCTTATCTTCGTGGGACTTGAGGTAATGTCCAGTGAGCAGGCTTTCGGAAACCAGCTTGTAAAGGATATGTTTACAAGAATTTTCGAAACCATTGATTTCCCTCTGCTTCTCATCCTTGTAGGAATTATCTTCACAGCCCTCATCCAGTCCTCCTCTGCGGCTACCGGCGTAGTTATTACTATGGTTGGTACGGGAGTTCTCCCTCTTGAGCTTGCTCTCTTTATCGTCCTTGGAGCAAACATCGGTACCTGTGTGACCGCGCTTCTCGCATCCGTAGGCGCAAATGCAAACTCCAAGAGAGTTGCGCTTATCCACTTTACCTTTAACTGTATCGGTACAGCCTTCTTTACTGCCCTTATCTGGATATTCAAGGAGCCTTGCGTTGATTTCCTTGTTTCCTGCTTCCCCGGAGAGGATCCTATGTCTCTCCAGATGAGAGTATCCCTCTTCCACGTTGTGTTTAACGTAACTACCACCCTCCTCCTTCTCCCCTTCGTGAAGCACCTTGTAAAATATTCCTGCGCAGTTATCAAGGAAAAGAAAGAGGAAGAGGACACCCTGTCACTTCAGTTTGTGGATGACAGAATCCTTACAGTCCCCTCCGTTGCTCTCGGACAGGTCAAGAAAGAGGTTGACTATATGCTCAGCCTTGCCAAGGAAAACACACGTCTTTCCTTCGTGTCTATTGAGACAGGCTCTGCAGCCCATAGTGAGACTATCAAAAAGAACGAAAAGATCATCAACTTTACAAATAAGGCCCTCACTCAGTTCCTCATCAAGCTTTCCGTTGACGTTGAGGAAAGTGATGAAGAGGTCATCGGATCTTATTTCCATGTGCTCAACGACCTTGAGCGTATCGGTGACCACGCGGAAAACTTCCATGAGATCGGTGTTGAGATGGTTGCAAAGAAGATCGCCTTCTCTCCTGCAGCTCTTGCAGGTATCGGAGAGATGCGCGACAGCGTTATGAAGATGTTCGATATTTCCAAGGATGCCTTTGACCACTTGAATATCGAAGAGCTTTCCGATCTGAATACTCTTGAGGACGGAGTTGACGGAATGAAGAAGTCCCTTATCTCCAGCCACTTTACCCGTCTTGCAGAGGGTAACTGCTCTGCAGACGTAAGCCCCTATTATTCATCTGTTGTAACGGGTCTTGAGCGTGTAGCCGACCACCTTGTAAACGTAGGCTACAGTATCGTTAACCCCACGGGATCGCAGAAAAAATGAATAATTAAGAATTAAGAATGAATGATTATTGAAGAAAACCGACGATAGCGTCGGTTTTCTTCTTTATTGAATATTGTTACTTTTTCTGTTTTCGGTGAGAATAATGTTAAATGCTCTTGAAATCATCGTGAATTCTATGTATAATTGTTTTACATTCAAATATTTTTGAAAGGAATGTATTATGGATCTTTTCTTTGATATGCTCTCCCTTGCGGGAGGCCTTGCGCTGTTCCTTTACGGAATGAACGTAATGGGTAACGCTCTTGAAAAGCGCGCCGGCAATAAGCTGAAGACTCTTCTTGAGACACTTACCTCAAATACCTTCAAAGGATTTCTCCTGGGCTTTATCGTAACCCTTGTAATTCAGTCATCATCTGCTACTACCGTTATGGTAGTAGGCTTTGTAAACTCCGGTATTATGACCCTCCATCAGGCTACCGGTGTTATTATGGGAGCAAACCTCGGTACGTCTATTACTGCGTGGATACTTTCTCTTACCGGTATCGAAAGCTCCAACTTCTGGATCAGGCTCTGTAAGCCCTCATCCTTCGTTCCCGTTCTTGCGGTTATCGGTATCATCCTCTATATGTTTATGAAGAAGCAGAAGCATAAGGATACAGGCGTTATCCTTCTCGGCTTTGCTGCTCTTATGTTCGGTATGGAAATGATGTCCGACGCTATGTCCGGTCTTAAGGAGGTTCCTCAGTTCACCAATGCGCTGACAGCGTTCTCAAATCCCATTCTCGGTGTTCTTGCAGGTACTATCATCACAGCTATCGTTCAGTCCTCCTCTGCTTCCGTCGGTATCCTTCAGGCTTTGGCAAAGGCGGGCACTGTAACAAATGCAACGGCTATCCCCGTTATTATGGGTCAGAATATCGGTACTTGCGTTTCCGCGATGATCTCCTCTGTGGGCGCATCCAAGAACGCTAAGAGAGCTGCTGTTATCCATCTTTCATTCAATGTTATAGCAACTCTGATTCTTCTTCCCGTATGGTACCTTGTTGATCATTTCGTAGGCTTTGAGTTTGTAGGACAGAATGCATCGCCTCTCAGTATTGCAACCATACATACAGTATTCAAGCTCTTTGCGCTTCTCCTTCTTATGCCTGCATCCCGTCTTCTTGAAAAGCTTGCCAACACCGTTGTTAAGGAAGGCAAGACAACAGACGGAACAGAGCTTCTCGACGAGCGCTTGCTTGCAACCCCCTCCGTTGCCATCGGACGTTGCAAGGAGGTTACCGTTACTATGGCCCGCGTTGCAGTAGGCTCTCTCCACGATTCTATTACGCTTCTTGATAAGTATGATGAAAAGCTTATGGAAAAGATCAGGGAGGATGAGAGCCGTGTGGATATGTATGAGGACAAGCTTGGCTCATATCTTGTAAAGCTTACAAGCCAGGATATGTCACTTGAAGACAGCCACGAGGCAAACAAGCTTCTCCACGTTATCAGTGACTTTGAGCGCATCTCCGACCACGCTCTCAATCTTGCGGGCAGCGCGGAAGAGATATATGACAAAAAGCTTGAATTCTCAGGTGAAGCAAAGCGTGAGCTTGCTTCTCTTACAGGAGCAATTAACGAGATACTTAACATTACTCTTGAAAGCTTTGCAAACGACAATCTCGATAAGGCGATCATTGTAGAGCCTCTTGAGCAGGTAGTTGATCACCTTAAGGAGCTTCTCCGTAAGCGTCATATCAAGCGTCTGCGCAAGCAGGAATGTACAATCGAGCTTGGATTTGTTCTCACAGATATTCTTACAAATTTTGAGAGAGTGTCTGACCATTGCTCCAACATTGCCGCTTGTATGCTTGAGATCGCGCACGATGAATTTGATATTCACGAGTATCTCAGAAACGTTAAGGGCGGTAACGAGGAGGAATTCAACCACTACTTCGATTACTATACAATGAAGTACTCCATCGGAGAAAGCAAGTAATTATAATCCAAATAAAGAAAACCTGCCGTATGGCAGGTTTTCGTGCGTTTTGGGGAAAGATTAAATTATGATGAACAAAAATAAACCCAAGTTGAAAAACACTCTCGGCCTTTATGCAAACGAGGTCAGAGAGCATAAGTGGACATTTGCAGTGTACCTTGTTTTACGAGCACTTGTAATAGCTGCGGGCATCTTTTCTTTTTTCAGAGGGAACTACGAAAACGTGTTTTATTGTATACTGTCCCTTGTTCTTTTTCTCCTGCCTGCCTTTGTGACCAGAAATTTCGGAATAGAGCTTCCTCAGACTCTTGAGGTCATAGTTCTCGTTTTTGTTTTTGCGGCGGAGATACTCGGTGAGATGTCCGGCTTTTATCAGAAGGTAGCGTTTTGGGATTCAATGCTTCATACGGTAACGGGATTTCTTGCCGCCGCAATCGGCTTTGCTCTCCTTGATATCTTCAACAGAAACGAGCATTTCAAGTTTCAGATATCTCCCGTATATATGGCGGTGGTGGCGTTTTGCTTTTCAATGACCGTTGCCGCTGTTTGGGAGATATTCGAGTTTTCTATGGATACATTCTTGGGATTTGATATGCAAAAGGATATGGTGGTAAGCACTATCGGCTCCGTGTCCCTTGATCTATCGAAAAGCAACGAGGTCATTACCATATCGGATATTGCAAAGGTCACGCTGACCTGCGCCGACGGCACGGTGTACGATCTTTCTGATTACGGGATATACGGTTATCTCGATATCGGTATCAGAGATACCATGAAGGATATTATAGTGAATCTTATAGGCGCTGTAGTATTTTCAGTTATCGGCTTTTTCTATATTAAAAACCGCGGCAAGGGAAATCTTGCAAGCAAGTTTATTCCCCGCCTCAGAAAGAGCAAAAAGGCAGAATAAGCCTTTAATGCTTAAATTTGTAAAATTTTGGTTTGAGGGGGGAGATATACGTGGGAGCCTTTTTGAAAAAAGGCCCCCACACCCCCGAAAAACTTCAAAAAAAGGGATTAATTAGTTGTCTATAGGTATACTTTGTCATTCTATATTACCCATAGTTTGAAGTTTTTTGCGGAGCTTTTTTACAAAAAAGCGACATATAAACCGTAATTTGTCGGGTAAAGAAAAAGTTGCAACGGGAGGCTCTGCGGCGGTGGCATAGAAACAGTGTGGTTGTATTTTATTGATTTTACGGTATAATATTCTGAAAAAATTATATCTATCTTGAACCTTTTTGCATCATAAAACAACTGTATATGCGAAACCGGTTTTAATAACAAGAAAGGAGGAACATATGGAACAAGAAGTATCTTTTGAAGCATTGCTGAAAAAGCATCGTGTTGTTGTAGAGCGATATATTAATTTTAGGTTACCAAGCACCTTTGATGCCGATGATGTAATTCAAGAAACATACTGTGCGGCTTATATTGGTTACGAAAAGCTTCGCAATAAAGAATTATTCAAGCCTTGGATATTATCTATTGCACGAAATCAATGTAATTTATGGTTTCGTAAAAAATACGGTAGCGAGTTGCTTTCGTTAGACGCAATCCCAGATATAGCTGATACCGATACAACGGAAGATAATACTGTATATCAGGTTTTGAGTTTGTTATCTAAAGAGTATGCGGAACTGTTAAAGCTAACTATTCAAGGATATAAACAAAGTGATATCGCTGAACGATTGAATATTCCGGTAGGGACTGTAAAGAGTCGCTTACACTATGCGCGAAAACAATTCCGTTCTATGTGTACCCCAGAACAGATTATGATGTTTGAGAAAGGAAGAAAGAATATGCCAAAGAAAGATCATCCCTGCGGCTTTCCCGAGGATATGCCCGCTCTTATTACAGAGCCAAGCTCACGCCCGTTTTTTGAAGTAAAATGCGCGGATGAATCCTTTATTGTACCGATTGTCGGAAATAAAAACTCTGAAGGAACATATCGACGCAATAAGCTTGCTTTAGTGTCTACTTGCTACGTTCCCAAGGCGGCTGTTATACATGGTGTTAAAGGGGTAAAAGTATGTAGAGATACTTACAATGTAAAAGCTGATAAGTTATATAAAAACGAAAGCGTTTGGTTTTCACAATTAACAGATGAATATATTAGAGACCTTGGGACCATTGCTTGTGATAGTGAAGATGATTATCCTACGGGAATCTATACTTTTTTGGAAGAAGATTACGATGTTAATGTAAATGGTAATGACAGAGTTCACGGCAGACCGCTTTTGATAAACGAGAATCCGCCCAAGATCGTTGATGATAGAATTTATATTGACGAATATAACATCCGATACACAATGGGGAACTTTGTCGTAACAATCGGGGAAAGAACGTTTGAAACGGTAAAATTTATTTGTGTCCGAAACAACTATTATATCACTGAAAATTATGTCGATACAAACGGAAGGCTTGTTTTTATGCGGTGGTATGAATCGGTTGATTGCTTTAGTCAAACCGAATGGTACACCGATGACTTCAAGAAATACATTGCCAATAATCCTAAGTTGGTTGTCAATGATATTGAATACTGTCTGGTTGAAACCCGTATCAGCGAATATGCACTATGATCCTTGCCCCGCCGCGCGCGGGGCTTTTTCTTTGCTTTACCGTATGAAAAAGCCACCACGAAAAACGTGGCGGCTAAATTCAAATTCACTGATAATTTTGTTTGACGGTTATATTATATTCACCCGATAAGAATATAACTATCAATAAAACGTAGCAACGGGGGGCTCTGCGGCGGGGGCGTAGAGTACCTTTTTTGCTGTGAGAACGGGGCCGGGGCCCTGATACATCTTATGTGGCTTTATGTCGATGCGTCCTTCAACGGTCACCCAGTCGTAGCTCTTAAGGCCCTCGCACTTTGACCATTTGCATACCATAGGTGTGTACTGGATATCATCAGCACAGCAGGTCATAACGTGACGGCCGACGAGCATTACGTTGTCGCCCATTTCGCGGTCAATGGCAACGAGCGCCTTGAATCGAACGGTCTTGCCGTCATAATCCTGCATACACTCGCAAAGATCGCGGTAGAAAAGAGCGTAGTCGCGGTCCTCAATAACGATAACGTCCGCCTCCTTGTCAAAGGGAAGGGGATCCTCGATCTCGTCGTAAGCGATCTCGCCCGTAACCTTTTCATAAATGATGGAGGCTGTGCGGGAAAGTCCGCGGACTATCTTGTGGAATTCCATAGTGTCCATAACGTCTGTAATGCGGTTAAAGATTATCATATCCGCAGACTGGATCTTGTCCACAACGAGGCTGCGCATATTTGCGTTATAGGCAATGGCTGTGGCAGAATCAAAGAAAAGAATGTTCTGACCTATGATCCAGTGCTCGGGAGCTGCCTCGAAAAGGTCGGAAAGCTGCCACATACCGTTGTATTCGATAAGTATTTTCGTTGCGTTGTGCTTTTTCTGAAGCTTTATGAAAAGCTCGGGACACATATCCTCGCTGTCCTCAATGACCTCGTAGAATACGTCGGAAGATGGGAACAGGGTAGGATCAAGCTCCTCCTCGCCCTCCTCGCAGGCGATAACGAGAACTCTCTCGCCCTCGGTAAAGCGCTTGTCCTGAAGAGTTTCCTGAATGAACTTTGTCTTGCCGGACTCAAGAAAGCCGGTGACCAGATATACGGGTGTATCCTGCATTTTTGTTCCTCTCAATTACTTAAAAAGTTTTTCAAGGGCCTCTTCCTTGATGCCTGAGCCGATAACGCAGAGTCTGCCGGTGGTTGCGGCATTTCCCTGTCTGATCTCGGCTTCTCCGGGTGTGTAGTCGAAATGATACCAGCAGCCGTCACCTGCAACGATTCCCTTTGCTCGGAGCACCATACCGCACTGCTGCTCGTTTTCAAGAGCTGAGAGAGCTGCCTTCAGCTCCTCCTCTGTGTAGCGGTGAGCAGTTTCCTTGCCCCAGCTTGTGAATACCTCGTCGGCGTGGTGGTGATGGTGGCTGTGGTCGTGGCATCCGCAGGAGCAGCCTTCATCGTGATCGTGGTGGTGATGATGCTCGTGGTCGTGGCAATGGCACTCCTCATCGTGGTCGTGATGGTGGTGATGCTCGTGGTCGTGACAGCAGCACTCCTCATCGTGGTCGTGGTGGTGATGATGCTCGTGGTCGTGGCAATGGCACTCCTCATCGTGGTCGTGATGGTGGTGATGCTCGTGGTCGTGGCAATGGCACTCCTCATCGTGGTCATGGTGGTGATGGTGCTCGTGGTCGTGACAGCAGCACTCCTCGTTATGATCGTGATGGTGATGATGGTGATGGCCGTGATGATGACCGCACTCGGGGCAGATCTCCTCCTCTGTGAGAGCCTTCAGCTCGTCCTCAAGGGTAAGAGTTTTTTCCATTGCGGAAAGGATCTGCTCGCCCGTAAGCTCGCTCCAGTCTGTTGTAACGATCTCAGCGGAGCTGTTGTGCTGTCTGATAAGATCGCAGGTAGCGGCGATCTTTTCATCGGAAAGGCTCTGAGTGTGGCTGAGAACGATGGTGCTTGCGCTTTCGATCTGATTGTTGAAGAATTCGCCGAAATTCTTCATATACATCTTGCACTTCTTTGCATCAACCACTGCAGTTGCGGAGTTGAGCTTTACGTTTTCAAGGTTGAGGTCGGTAACCGCCTTGATAACGTCGGAAAGCTTGCCAACTCCTGAGGGCTCGATAAGTATGCGCTCGGGAGAATAGTCCTCGATGACACGGGCAAGAGCTTTGCCGAAATCGCCAACGAGAGAGCAGCAGATGCAGCCGGAGTTCATCTCTGTGATCTGAATGCCTGCTTCCTCCAAAAAACCTCCGTCAATACCGATATCGCCGAACTCGTTTTCGATAACAACAAGCTTTTCTCCCGCAAAAGCTTCACTGATAAGCTTTTTTATGAGCGTAGTCTTGCCTGCGCCGAGAAAGCCGGAAAAAATGTCTATCTTTATCATGATTTTATATTCCTTTCAGTAATGTGATCTGCGTACAACATATCATTATACTCCTCTTTTTTTATTATTTCAATGAAATTGTGTGAATTAATCCGTAATTTGAAAGATACATATGTTTGTGTTGACATAATCGCGGATTTGGTGTAAAATATCCTTAGTTTTGCGAAAGGAGATCTGCGCCGTGAGTCAGAGTATGTACCCCGATAATAACAGGAATATGAAAAGAAGCGCAGGTGCTCCCCGCGCTCAAAGTCCCGATCCCAGAGAGCTTCAGAGAAGAAGAGGGCAGAACGCTTATCATGGAAGACCGATGCCCAAAAGAGGTCAGGGGACAGACGTAAAGCAGATCCCGAGAGATCATATGCGCCCGAAAGCTGAAGGCGCAGAAAGAAGAGCACCCGCAGGGCAGACCCCCCCCCGTCCCGCTGAAAGCAAAAGCCGTGGGGCCTCCGCTGTGAAGGAGAAAAAGATGGGCACCAATATGGTGCTTGCGGCAGTGCTCCTTTGCCTTGTTCTGATCCTCGGAGTGGTATTCGGCGTTCAGTCCTGCATGAAGGGTGACGATGAGGATGACTATCTTGGTAACGATAAGGTAGTTCTGGCAACTACAGATCTCGGCGACGCAGATCTGCGCATGCCCGGCTATCTTAAGCCTGCAAAATATACGGACAGCACGAAGACTCTTTCAATTGAAAGCGGCTACGGTATCCTTATAGATCTTGATTCAAATACTGTCATCGCCACAAAGGGCGGCGACGATAAGATATTCCCCGCGTCAATGACAAAGGTAATGACTCTTATCGTGGCGTATGAAAATCTCAAAAGCCTTGATAAGACTTATACCTTCAATGCCGAAATGCTTGACGAGCTCTATCTTGCCAATGCCTCCGTTGCAGGCTTTAAGGCGGGAGAAACGGTAAGCGCGCGCGATCTTCTTTACGGAGCTATCCTTCCCTCAGGCGGTGACGCTACCAATGCACTTGCAGAGCTCGTTGCGGGAAGCGAGGAGGATTTCGCGTTCCTTATGAATGAAAAGGTGGCAGAGCTTGGCCTTAAGAATACTCATTTCGTAACGGCAAGCGGACTTCATCACGACGATCATTATACCACCTGCCACGATATGGCAAAGATACTTGAATACGCTATTTCAAAGCCTGAGCTGAGAGAGATACTCTCTACGTATCAGTATACGACGGCGCCCACCGAGCAGCATCCCGAGGGAATACTCCTGACGAGCACAATGTATTCCAGAATGAAGGGCGATGAGGTGGGAGAGGGCTTCTACGTTCAGGGCGGAAAGACGGGATATACAAACGAGGGCAAAAACTGCCTTTGCACCTTTGCGTCAAACTGCCGTGAGGACGAATCCCTGACTGCAAAGCCTCAGTATATTCTTGTAACCGCATTTGCGGCGGGTGAATATACTCCCGTATACGACGCTATCGACGTGTACGAAAAATATTGCGCTTATTAAAATTCAAAATTGCATATCAAGGCTTCTGCATTTGCAGAGGCCTTTTTCATTGCAAGGTACGCAAAAAACAAATATTCTGTATGTCAACATGGGAATTTGTGGATTTAGTTGAAACAATGTACTACAAGGACGAATTGCATAAATACCCATTGACATTGACGCGGCGTCAAGTGATACTATATATACGGAGGGTACGATATGGAAATTTTATATGATATTACCGCTGTATGTAAAGAGCTTGGTACGACTTCAAGAAGCCTTCGACATTGGGAGGAAAAGGGAATCGTCGAAAGCACGAAAAGTCCTTTTTCAAATCGAAGGCAGTACTCTGAAGCACAGGTGGAAAACATTAAAAAAGTGATCTTTCTTCGCTCTATCGGGATACCGATAACGGATATTCAAAAGTGGCAGATGTCGGGGGAGGATATAAAGGTGTTTATCGAGGAAAGACGAAGCCGTCTTCTCAGCTTTATAGAAAGAAAGGTGCAGGAATACGAGAGACTTTCGGATGCTTATATGTCACTTTGCGACGGGAACGATATTTTTAAAGTCAAAGAAAGCGGTGTAATACCAAATGCAGAGCAGTTAAGGATAGCCGGAGAATGCACCGTTTCTATCATCTCGGGAGAGCTGGCTGTTTGCCTGTCTTATTTTTCCCAAAAGATGAAGGACTATATGCCCCTTGAGGTTTTCAGAAAAGTAAGAGAGGATACCTTGATTCCCTTGGGAGAGTATTCGGGCAGCTATACCTTGGAAGCGGACAGAAAAAACGCAAACGTTGTTTTCGCCCGCCTTAATTATGAAAAGCTGGGGCTCTGTATAAAGTACGTTTTCTCCGGAAATAAGCTTCACGGACTGTGGTTTAACTATTACGGAGACAACCAAACGCAAATACAGGAGGAATTATGAAAAAGATAGTGCTTACGTGGGGGCTGTGGCCTGACACAGTAGTGTTCACCGTAGTAGTTACCGTCATCGCAATGATCATCGCCCAGATAATAATATCCCGTCAAAAATACGTGTGTCCAAAATGCGGTGCAGTCATAAGCCCGAAATGGTATCATCTTTCCGCATCCTTGCATATGGGCAGCGACAGAATCGTAAAATGTCCCCATTGCAAACGCAAGGGCTTTTGCAGAAAGGTCGATTGATATGAAAGTATATTATATTGTAACAATAGGTACAAATATAATATCCCTGCTTATCTTTCGGCAGCATATCCGTCTGAGTATGGCAAGCGCAGTACCCGCAGTTGTGATCTTTCTTCTTGCTTTGTGGTCGTTTTTCTATAACGAACAATGGAGCAAAAAAGTGAGGGGAGATACGTCGTATACCGTTTCGGGGGAGAGGTTTTCCGAAGAAGAGCAGAAAGCCTTGTTTTCCTGCTTCTCAAAAAGCTTTCGGATCATGATGCCTCTATGCATTCCTTTTATGTTTTTCTTTCCCGATTTTGTAAAGGTATGCTCCGTTGGACTGTGCTTTTTCGGAATGATTTTTGGCAGAATGATGTTTAATAAAAAATATTCTGCGACAGTGCGTACCCGTATCGAAAAAGAAAAAAGTGAGTTGGAATCCCAAATAAAAAAAGAAGAAACCGGAAGGTTTTAAGAACGTATCAGAATAAGAAATCAAATATTACTGTATATCAACAAAGGAAACTGTGGATTTATTTGTAGGGATCGACGTCCTCGACGATCCGCGGACGTGAAGTTAATCTGAATTCAAAGTTTACTTGTCCGCTCTGTCCTCGCTTTAGCGAGGACCTAAGTTAAACCGCCCTCCCGCCAACAGACGTAACGTTTGGCTGTGAATATCGTCTCGAGAACGGGTCGTCGGGGACGTCGACCCCTACAAGGACGAATTGTGAAATCGTTCGATTGTTTAACAAATATAATGACCAAAAGAAGGGTGAATTGCATTTCACCTTTCTTTTTTTGCATCTTACGAATGAGCGGTTGAATTATGCTTCGACCGTTGATATACTTTTGTCAAGGAGGGGTGAAAATGAAAGTTCAGTACATAACCCAAACGGATCTTGAGCGTGTAATACAGGAAAATATAGAAAGAACTCAAATGAAAAACACCTATGTCTATCACGCTGTATCAAAGATGGTGCCATATATTATTTACTTTATGACGATAATAATAACTGCCTATTCAACGGCTGTTTTGTTCAAAGAAAAAGATATTAAAGAAATTGCTCTGATGATATTATGGTGTTTTTTTACTTATGTGTTATTAACAGTTGTACACGAAGGCACGCACATTGTCGCAGTAGGAATTGTAGGCAAAAAAGGTGGTGAAGTTTATTTGACAGTTGGTCAAAGAGGAATATCTGTTCTCTATAACGGATGTTTAACAAAGAAAAAACACGTTTTTTATGTGATATCCCCCTATGTTTTAGTAAACATTTTAATGGTCGGAATGTTTTTGGCAGGAGGAGATATATATAAAATTTTATGGGTATTAATGTCAAACTTGTGTGTGTCGGTGTCAGATATAATGTCTTGCATATATTTGGTTATGAAAATACCTAAAAAGTCATTTCTGTACGGTAATTATTACAGCTTAAAAGAAGAGGTGATTGTGTGAAAATCGAAATAATACAAAACGAAAATATCACCGAAACGGAAATTACCATAAAGGCAAAGGTTTTAGATGAAGAGCTGTCGGAGATCATCGCATGCCTTTCGCTTATAGGAAATACCGTTGCGGGGGCGCGTGACGGGGTGGTAAGCTTTATTCCCCTGCGCGAGATACTTTACTTTGAATCGGTAGACAATAAGACGTTTTTCTATACCAAGGACGAGGTGTACGAGACAAAGGCAAAACTTTACGAGCTTTCAGAAAAGCTTTCCGACACGTCTTTTGTGAGAATTTCAAAATCAACCATTGCCAACCTGAAAAAACTGAAAAGCATTAAAAGAGCAAAAGGCTCCCGACTTGAGGCAGACCTTATAAACGGAGAAAAGCTTTTGGTTTCAAGACAGTACGTAAACGATATCAAAAACAAATTGGGGGTATAGATATGAAAAAGAAAGTTAAAAATATGCTGATAAGTCTTGCAGGGGGACTTGCTGTAATAAACCTGTTCTATATCTTTTATGCTTTGGTTCAAAAAGAAGCTCTGGAAATCAATTTTCTTTATGCCATGGATCTTGTAGTCATCGTTTCTTCTGTAATTGCAGGACTGCTTTTGAAAGAAGGAGTTGCTCCCTTTGAAAAATGGGTGCGCAGAGGCGTGATAATGCTTTCAGTATGTATCATAACACCTTTGTCATTTCTTCTTTGCGGATGTCTTGAGCGTTCCTGCGGACACACAGATTATAGCCTTATATTCAAAATATTCTTTACCTGCACTCCCGCTGTGATATGCTATTCTGTTTTAGCGTTTTTGATTGGAGATATGCTTGAAAAAAAGCATCTTGAAAAAATAAACAAAAAACTTTCCGAGAATACAGGAGAGGAATAAAAATAAGAGTGGATCATCCGTAGGGGAGCACTGTGTGCTCCCGTTTGCAAACATACATTTCAAATAATACAATATGTCAACAAGGAAAAGAAAAATATATTGTAGGGACAGTCGAGGACGCCTGTCCCTACAACTACGTGTATCGTCGAACTTTCGTCTGTACATCAAATTACGGTTTGTATCGTGTGCAAATGTGTGGGAGCGGCAATCAGCTCCCCTACAATCAGACCGCTCGATCACCGTACAAATTTGAGTATCTTAAGATACAAATGATAAAGGAAAAATCATAATGAAGAAAACCGATTCCAACGAATCGGTTTTCAACAACAATTTTTCTCTTTTCACTCTTCATTTTTCACTCTTCACTCCAAACACAAAAGCACTGCTTTCGCAGTGCTTTTGTGTTTGGGTTTTATTAATACATTCCGCCCATGCCGCCCATACCGCCGGCAGGAGCTGCAGGTTCGGGCTCGGGCTGGTTAACAACGAGAGCCTCAGTTGTAAGAACGGTTGCAGCAACGCTTGCAGCGTTCTGGAGAGCAGAACGTGTAACCTTTGCAGGGTCAACGATACCTGCCTCGATCATATCGCAGTAGGTCTCGTTGTAAGCATCGAAGCCGTAGCCGATTTTGTCAGCAGCCTTGATGTTGTTAACGATAACGCTGCCCTCAAAGCCTGCGTTCTCAGCGATCTGACGAACGGGAGCCTCAAGTGCGCGGAGAACGATCTGAACACCTGTCTTTTCGTCGCCCTCAACTGTGTTGAGAAGCTTTGCAACGTCTGCAATAACGTTGATATATGCTGTACCGCCGCCTGCAGCGATACCCTCTTCTACGGCCGCGCGTGTTGCGTTGAGAGCGTCCTCGATGCGGAGCTTCTTTTCCTTCATTTCAGTCTCGGTAGCAGCACCAACCTTGATAACTGCAACGCCGCCTGCAAGCTTTGCAAGACGCTCCTGGAGCTTCTCGCGGTCGAAGTCGGAGGTTGTGGTCTCGATAGCCGCCTTGATCTGACCTACGCGGTTCTTGATGTCCTCAGCATAGCCTGCGCCGTCAACGATGATGGTGTTGTCCTTGTTGACCTTGACCTGTCTTGCGTGGCCGAGCTGATCAAGAGTAACGTCCTTAAGCTCGTAGCCGAGCTCAGAGGAGATAACCTCGCCGCCTGTAAGGATCGCGATGTCGCGGAGCATTTCCTTTCTTCTGTCGCCAAAGCCGGGAGCCTTTACTGCAACGCAGGTGAAGGTGCCGCGAAGCTTGTTGAGAACGAGAGTAGTAAGTGCCTCACCCTCAACGTCCTCAGCGATGATGAGAAGCTTTCTGCCGGACTGAACCAGCTGTTCGAGAACGGGGAGGATCTCCTGAATGTTGGAGATCTTCTTATCTGTGATAAGGATGAGAGCGTCGTCGATAACAGCCTCCATCTTTTCTGTGTCTGTTGCCATGTAGGGGGAGAGGTAGCCGCGGTCAAACTGCATACCCTCAACGACCTCGCAGTAGGTCTCAGCAGACTTGGATTCCTCAACTGTGATAACGCCGTCAGCGGAAACTCTTTCCATAGCGTCAGCAATAAGAGTACCGATAACCTCGTCACCTGCAGAGATAGTACCAACGCGTGCGATATCGCCTGTGCCGTTTACCTTCTTGGAGTTCTTGATAAGGGAGTCAACAGCCTTGTCAACTGCCTTCTGGATGCCCTTGCGGATGATGATGGGGTTTGCGCCTGCAGCAACGTTCTTCATACCCTCTGTAATGAGAGCCTGAGCGAGAAGAGTAGCGGTAGTCGTACCGTCGCCTGCTGCATCGTTAGTCTTTGTAGCAACCTCGCGAACGAGCTGTGCGCCCATGTTCTCAGCTGCATTTTCAAGCTCGATCTCCTTTGCGATGGTAACACCGTCGTTTGTAATGAGGGGAGCGCCGAACTTCTTGTCAAGCACTACGTTACGACCCTTGGGGCCCATTGTGATCTTTACAGTATTAGCAAGCTTATCAACGCCTGCGAGAAGAGTGTTTCTGGCTTCAACGCCGTAGATAATATCCTTAGCCATTGTAAAATAACCTTCTTTCTTAATTAGTCAACGATTGCGAGAATGTCGTTCTGACGAACGATGGTGTATTCTGTGCCGTCGAACTTAACTCTGGAGCCTGTGAAGTTAGCGGTGATAACCTTATCGCCTGCCTTAACAAGCATTTCTACCTTATTGCCGTCAGCGTCGTATCCGCCGGGGCCAACTGCGATAACCTCAGAGATCTGGGGCTTTTCCTGAGCGGCACCGGGAAGAACGATACCGGATTTTGTTGTTTCTTCTGCTTCAACCGCTTTGAGAACTACGCGGTCAGCAAGGGGTCTGAGAGTCATGATGTACCTCCTGTATATTGGTGCTTTTGCACATTTTTAACGTATTTGTCGTTAGCACTCAAAACGCTCAAGTGCTAAGCATGACTATATTGTAGTCACGCAGAATGGAAAAGTCAACCCCTAAATCCACACTTTAACATTTAATTCATAACTTATTTTTCTGCATTCTCCGAGTGCGAGTGCTAAAGGTGGGGGGACAAGGAAAAGAATATGGTGCTTTTTGAGAAAAGCTGATGCCTCCACCTCTCAGACGCTTGTGGCTGTGAGGGGGAGGTGGCATCGGTGCAAGATTAATACTTATAAAGGATAAGTTTCGGCACCGATGACGGAAGGGGTGCTTTATCTGCACGATATCTTGATTCACAGTCCAATTCCAACCCTTCCACCGCCCCGACATAGATTTCAAAGAGTTTGAAGTTTATATTTCGCGGCGGTCCCCCTCCCCTTCACACGCATTCGTTTGAAATTACAGAATTTATAAATTCTTTTGAGGCGTGAGAAGGGGAGGCACAGTGTTTTGTATACTGTTTATTTGAAACTTTGTGGTATACTTCGTGCTTTTGAAGAAGCACGAGATAAAAATGCGGATCAATTAAACGCTTCTCCGACTGCGGACATCTGCTCTTCTGTTACCTGCCAACCAAAGCTGATCTCTACGATCTTGTTATCATAACAGAGGATATATTTGTTTTTCTGAGTATCTCCGTCATACAAAACGTAGGCTTCGTCTGCAAAGAAAGCTCCCGCATCTGTATTTTCGTAACGCTCGCCGCTATAGCCGAAAAGATTGATATCATCAAGCAGTTCCTTTAAGCAAACGTCATATAATGCTTCGGCTTTTGCTGTGACGATCATATAGCTCAGATGAGAGCTGCTGCTTGCGCTCGTTTCATTGTAATCATACTGTGATACGAAGAAGGATTCATCAAAAAACGCTTCGCTTTCCTGCTTTTCGCTGTCAACGGTTATGAGGTCCTGTGCTGAGAGGGGAGGTTCCGGTGTGTTTTTGTGGATGCTGTCCGTTGAAAGAGTCAATAATGCAACGAGGATAAGGGTCAGTGCCGTAAGAATTATCGAGGAAATAACGGCGGTGCATATGGTAAGAATGAGATTTAATTTAGCCGATGCTTTCAGTTTCTTCAACAGTTTATGTATACCGAGGGTTATGGCGAGCAAAAGGGCAATCTCAAGAAAAGTCGAGATCATTACGGTGATTGCCAAAGAAGTATTGTACATTGATGAAAGCATTACGGTAAAGTAAAAGAATGCAAAGATCAAAACAACGATCACCGATGCAGTATTAGTACCCCTGATGCTACTGTAGCTTCCGTAGGTCTCGGCTTCACGGCTGGCTTTTTTGTGCCATATTAGATACGTGACCAGCTCTTTTATATAAAAGGCAGTCAAAAAAGGATAAAATACGAATGTGCCCAGCTCAACATTATTTGAGAGAACGGTTATGGGACTGATAAAAAGCTTCAGTAGTGCCATGCCGAGCTGAAAAAAGCCCAATATTATCCAGAGTATCCATACGGGATAAAAGCTTTTCTTTACTGATTTGTGGATAGACTGTATTTCGAGAACGGGATCAGTTTCTATGGGAGTGGCATTCTCAAGCTCTGTACAAAAGATCTGCATCTGTGCATTGCTCGTTACCAGATACCATCCCGAATAGCTGCACAGCTCGTAATATGCTTCCTGATCCGCTGAGGGGGCAGGGTCATAGGCAGAAGCTTTTGCAAAATAATTAACGGAGTAGGTAAGCTTTTTAGGCTCACCTTTTCTGAATTTCCATCCGAAGCCTTCTGTTTTTTCAAGAAACCATCCGCTGAGAGCCTTATCTTCCAGATATTTTTCTATCTGTTCTTTGGCATAGAACTTGAATAAAGGGAAAAACCGCTTTTTGTTTTTCATTCTTCTCTGTCCTTTCTCATCATATTTTCATAGTCGCGTGCCTGTGAGGAAATTCTCAGGTATTCCTTTTCAAGGAAATCAGCTCCCGCTTTTGTAATAATATAGCTACGGCGTCTGCCCTCTACCTTTGTTTCGCGAATGAATCCCTCGCCCAGAAACTGCTCGAGCAGATTATATAAAGTTCCCGAGCCGATGTGCACGCGTCCCTCTGTCATCAGGGGGACTTTATCTAAAATATCCATTCCGTAGCACTCAGTTTTGAGACAGAGCAGTATATAGAACATCTGCTCCGTCAATGTTTTGAATTTTTCTCGCGGCATATATACCTCCTTATTCTCGAATATCGAGAATTCTGTATATATTATATTCTCGAATATCGAGAATGTCAATAGAAATATATATTTTTCTTTTGTGTAAGCCTTTGTCAAGCACTGCTTGACAGGTGCAAAAGCGGCTTACTTGATTTTTGGGAGGTCATATGATAGTATAAAGTCAAGAAAAAACAAGGAGATTTTTATGGAGATCGGCGAAAGAATACTTGCTATAAGAAAAGAGAAGGGACTTTCTCAGGTAGAGCTTGCAAAAATGCTTTTGGTAAGCAGGCAAACTATCAGTCAATGGGAAACGGGCCAGACTGTTCCTTCTCTCGATAATATATACCGCCTCAGAGATATTCTGGGTATCAGCTTTGATGATCTTATGACAGCTGAAGGAAAGGACGATACTGAGGACAAAGCGCTGGAAGAATATTCATTTGCCTTTGACAAAAAGGATGCCAAAGAGGCAGATAGCATAGTATGGTCAAAGCAGTTATCGAAGGCAATACGCTTTGCCGTTATCAGTGCTGCTTTATTTTTGGCAACTACGTTGTTTGTTATTTTTGGAAAGGATAACAGTACTTATTTTCTTATGGGAGCGACTATGGGAGCGACGGCGATTCTTGCATTGATTGCTTTCGTAACGCTAATACGCACGGTTTCACTGAAAAGGACGTCTTTGAAAAATGCAATAGCAGGGTTTTCTGCAAGAGTCTACAAATATGAGGTGTATGAAGATAAGATAGTTGTTACCATATATGTGGAGGGGGTGAAATCAAGAATTCTCACCGTAAGAAAAGATGAGATAAACTCTTTTTGGGAAACTGAGAATTTAATACTTATTGTTGTTGCTCAGCATTATTATTTATTAAAGAAATCGGAGATTTCGGAAAATTCAGCATTATACGGTTTTTTGGCAACCGGATCATCGAGAAATTTACGTCGGGAGATTGAGACAGAGCCCTTATACCAAAAGGTTATATCTGTGATTTTATTTATTGCATCACTGGTTATGCCCTATGTTTATTTGTTTGCCATTTCAGTTATTACAGACAATAATACGGGCACGCACATGATAAAATACATGTGGACAGGTTATCTGTTTGCACTTATCCCTCTTGCATCGATAATTTTCGGTATCATACAACGCAAAAATAAGATACACAATGTTAAGAACATTGTTGCGGGAGCAATAGTGTTCGTTATCCTTTGCCTATTCGGAAGCTTTACGTTTATATTCAGTGAAGTGTACGATTACGACTATTCCGTTATTACGTCTTTGGAGGAGGAGCTTGATATAGATCTTCCAAATAGCGGCGATATATCTACGGTAGTGGACTCAGACGGTGTATACCAAATGAGTAATGTAGTCTTTTCGAATGATGAATCTGCAATATTTGAAAAGAAGCTTTATAACGATAAAAGATGGCAGACAGAGCTATCCACTCCTTTGCAGGGATGCCTCCATCCGAGTGTGGTCGGAATGAAATATGATTATTATCTCATATATAACTGTGATACCGAAGGCTTCAATTCCATTCCTGAATCATCGGGAGAATATGAATTGATATTTTTGGGATACAGCTGCAAGCAAAACAGACTTGATGTTATAGAGTATTCAAAAGAAATAGTTGCAGAAAAATGAATAATGTATAAATCAAAAGGCTTGGGGGTAATTAATTGTCCCTGAGCTTTTTTGTGACTTTCCCCGTAATCAAATCCCCGGGAGATCAATATAATTTTGTATATTGATAATTGGAGACCATATGGAATTAATAAACACATATCTTTCGGGATTTATTATGCCCTTTCTTTTAATGGGGTGCGGCATATATCTTGGGGCAAAGCTTCGGTTTTTCTATATCCTTCACCCTCTGAAAACACTCAGAACGATTGGTGAAAGCGGACGGGGCGGCGGTGTTTCACCCTTTCGCGCTTTGAGTCAGGCTCTTGCGGGAACGTTGGGGGTCGGAAACATGACGGGAGTTGCTACCGCCATATGCTGTGGCGGGGCAGGGGCGGTCTTCTGGATGTGGATGTCGGCTCTTCTTGCAATGAGCGTGAAATATTTCGAGGTCTATCTTGCGGTGAAGTGCAGGCGGCGTGGGGCTGACGGATACTTTGGCGGCGCAATGTATTACATAAAGGATATTTTTTCAAAAAGTTTCCCAAAGGCTGCCCCCGTACTCGGGGGATGCTTTGCCGTTCTTTGCATAACAAATTCCGTACTTACGGGAAATATCATTCAGGTAAACTCTGCGGCAGGTGCTTTTCCGAAAATACATCCGCTGTTCATAGGCGCCTCTGTGGCGGCTTTTGTTCTTCCTGCAGCTCTCGGCAAGGGAAAAAGAATATCGGGAGTTACCTTTGCGCTTATTCCGATACTCACCGTTTTTTACACAGGTGCTTCTCTCTTTGTCATAGCACCAAATATTTCCCGCATCCCCGAGGTGATGGGGGAGATAATCAAGGGCGCGTTTTCTCTCAAAAGCGCAGGAGGCGGTGTGGGGGGATATATGATAATGCGGGCGATACGATTTGGCACCACGAGAGGGATATTTTCAAACGAAGCGGGAAGCGGTACGTCCCCCACGGCACATGCGGAGGCTGATACGAAAAGTCCCCATCATCAGGGGTGCCTCGGCATTTTCGAGGTCTTTTGCGACACTATCCTCCTTTGCACCATGACTGCCTTTGTGATACTTCTTTCCGACGGCACGAAGAAGGGGCTTTCGGGCATCGGCCTTACACTTTACGCCTTTTCCTCGCAGGCGGGACGGGTCGTGGGGCTCCTTGTGGGCGTTTCGGTGATACTTTTTGCTTACGCTACGGTCATATGCCAGATAAGCTACGGCGCCGTGGCTCTCAGGTCTCTTACCAAAAGAAGGGGAGCGTTCTATGCTTATATCCTTCTGAGTGTAGGCGCAACCATAGTGGGCAGCGTCATGGGAGAGGGAATAATGTGGCAGGCAGCAGACCTTGTCATATCCCTGATGACCGCGCTGAATACTCTTTGTCTTTTGTGGTGGGCGATTAATTCAAAGGGGAGCGTTATGGCTACGAAAGAATGATGCGACCCGACAAAGACCTTCCCCCGCAGATCGGGGGAAGGTGCCGAGGAATGAGTCGGATGAGGGTTGCTATCCAGGAGAGAACCGAACGTGAGAATTAAGTGCCAAATAATACAACTGTCTCGCTTAGTCCTGATAACCGAAGAAGATGTTTACGTAAATGAATTTTTCTGATATACTGAGTACAGAAAACAGATGCGCATCCGTTTCACTCAGAGAAAGGAATGATTTTATGTTAACATTCGGACAAAGACTGAAGCTCATAAGAAAAGAGGCGGGCCTTACTCAGTTAGAGCTTGCGGAACAGCTTATGGTAAATGTGCAGACGGTCTCGAAATGGGAATGTGATACTTCTATGCCTGATATTTCCCAGATAGTACCGTTGGCGGCTATTCTTGACGTTACGACGGACAGCCTCTTGGGAGTTGGAACAAACGAAAAGGCAGACAGAGAAAAGCTTATTGAACAGATAAACGGTCTCGGCTGGACTTATAATTGTCAGACATACGAGAATAACGCTGACTATAAAGCGTACGAGTTGTATAAGAGTTATATTAAAAAATACCCTCTTGATTATTGGGGAAAATTTCACTGTTCACAGTTTATTCTTTCGTATATAAGCAACAGTAACGGCGGAGAAAAATATAAGATCCCTTCGAATGAAGAAAGTGAACTTTATAATGAGGGACAAAGACTTTTGCAGACAATAATCAGTCAGGACAAGGATCCGCAAAGATTGATATACGCAAGAAGATTGCTTGTAGATTACCATCTCTATAAGGACGAATATACCAAAGCGGAAGCAGTTGCGATGGAGATTCCCGACATATATGATCTGAGAAGGTCAAAGGTTCTTGAAATCAATAATAAGAAGAAAAATTATGAGAGATGCCTCACTATTGCCAAGGCTAATATGAACTTATTTGCAGATGCATATCTCAACTGTCTGGAGACATGGGCAAGGCGTATCTCTATACTCGGCAATGTCAGAAAAAAGGAAGCTATAGACGCATGGCTCTATTATGAAGAAACCGCAAGACTTGTGTATAAGCTTGAAAAGACATTTTCTGCTTACCGTGTTGTAATTCTTGCTATGTGCCACCGTTCCAATGACTATATAGCGATATCAGATTTTGAAAATGCGATGGCGGTTATTGAGGGCATCCGCGATTTTGCTATACAGCATTATAAATGGGTAAAAGAAAATGGTGAACGTATGGAAAATGAACTGGGTGAAATAAAGGAATTAACACAAAACACTTTAAAGAGAAGTTATTTCCTATCCCTTGGTGAACCCGATAATATTATCGATCGCGATCCCCGTTTCAGAAAGTGTCAGGAAGATATAGAAGCACTTAATTGATGGAGGTAATATGAATTCTGATTTCTATAACGCTTTTAAAAAAGATTCTGTAGTCATAAATGCTACAGAGACTTGCGAGGAGCGGCAATTCGAGTATAAAGGTAAACCCTATATTGTGGCAAATACAATGAAATTTGCTGACCGCCATACAGTTATAAAGTGTGAGAAAGAGCAGATAATATGGGAACAGATCATCCCGTTGGGTATACGGCCTGTCAGTGAAGAAAAAGTAATAATAAAAACGTCTTTTGCCAAAGGCAATGCAAGAGGAATATTTGTCATATCCGGAGAACCGCTCAGGATTGAAGGGCTTGACGATGGCTGCTGTATTTCTCCATTGCGTGCGACGGAAAGTGACAGAGATATTTATGTGTTAACAGCTTCTTCGTTTAAACGGTTTGATCCTGAACAAACACCGTGAAAGGATATTTGTATGTTTTTTCGAGTGCCGCTGTCACGGGATTTTGACTATTATTTCGGGAAAGTGGATAAGCATATAGACGAGGATTTTGAATACAAGCTCCCGGATTACGGTAAAAGACCGTTTCGACCCCGAGGGTTTCATTTTGCAAGAAAAGGGAATTGGATAACGGGTATATATAGATTAAGATTCCTCAGAGGAGCAGATAAGATCATCGAGGGCTCGCTTTTTTCATCATCAACACATATGCGATATATTGCGCGAATGAAAACAGATAAGAATGGTCAAAATACACTTTGGGTTTTTGTCTATCCTCAACTTGTGCAGTCATTTCTCCTTGTGACGTCAGCTTTGATTTCAATTTCGTTAGTGAAAGGCTTTTTTAAGACTTATATATTTGTTATATTTTTTGCACTGATGTTTATCTATACGTTAATTGAGATCGTAAAACAGTCAGTTTACGTAAAGAGTAAGTTTTTTGAATTTTTTGATTGACGGAATAGTTGATCTCTTTAATTACATAAAAAAACGGCTATCATTTTGATAGTCGTTTTTTATACCATCAAATATGCTTTAACTTGATCTATAGACAGTTCTCACCCAGGTAGCAACCCTCATCCGTCTCCCCCGTAGAGACAGAGTTAGTTTATACTTTAACTCCGGAAATATAATATGCAATAATCAAACTTTGCTCTGAGGAGCCACCTTCCCCCGAATCATGGGGGAAGGCTTAACTTAGGTCCTCGCTTCTGCGAGGACGGAGCGGACACGTGAACTCAAAATTTAGCCTTGTGTCACGTCCGCGAGGGGAAGGACTAACTTAGGTCCGTGCTCCTTTTCTTAAACATTTTCTCTTGATTTACTTCTTTTCATTTGATATAATAAATCATTAAGATAAAAATCAAGGAAGGATTATAAATAATGGCAGAAACTTCCGAAAGACTCAGTCACATAAGAAACTTTTCAATAATTGCCCATATCGACCACGGTAAGTCTACCTTGGCTGACAGAATCCTCGAATTCTCCGATACGGTAGAGAAGCGTGATATGGAGGAACAGCTCCTTGACGATATGGACCTTGAGCGCGAGCGCGGTATTACCATCAAGGCCCGCGCCGTTCGTATCGACTACAAGGCAAAGGACGGGGAGGAGTATCAGCTCAACCTTATCGACACCCCCGGACACGTGGACTTTAACTACGAGGTATCCCGTTCCCTTAACGCCTGCGAGGGCGCACTTCTTGTTGTAGACGCAACTCAGGGAATCGAGGCTCAGACTCTTGCAAACGCATATCTTGCAGTAGACGCTGACCTTGAGATAGTTCCCGTTATCAATAAGATAGACCTCCCCTCGGCAATGGTAGATAAGTGCCGCGAGGAGATCGAGGACGTTATCGGTATTCCCGCAGAGGGATGCCCTGCCGTGAGCGCAAAAACAGGTCTCAATATCGGTGACGTGCTTGATGCTATCATTGAGTATATCCCCTCTCCCAAGGGCAATGAGAATGCGCCCCTTCGCGCCCTTATTTTTGACTCTGTATATAACTCATATCTCGGCGTTGTCGTATATATCCGCCTCATTGACGGAACGGTCCGCCCCGGCGATAAGATACGCCTTATGAGTACGGGCGCTGAGTTTGACGTTGTTGAGGTTGGCGCAATGAAGCCCTTCGGTCTTCAGAAGCAGGACTGTCTCCGCGCGGGCGAGGTTGGATATATCACAGCATCCATAAAGACCGTTTCCGAAACGAGAGTGGGTGATACCGTAACTCTTGCAGATGACCCCTGCGATGAGGCTCTTCCCGGTTTCCAGAGCGTTCAGCCCATGGTTTATGCGGGTATCTATCCTGCAGACGGCGCAAAGTATAACGAAACGAAGGAAGCTCTTGAAAAGCTCCAGCTCAACGATGCGGCTCTCGTATTCGAGCCTGAAACGTCTGCAGCCCTCGGCTTTGGTTTCCGTTGCGGCTTCCTCGGCCTTCTCCATATGGAGATCATCGAGGAGCGACTTGAGCGTGAATTCAATCTTGATATCATCACAACTGCTCCCTCCGTTATCTATGAGGTAAAGGTACACGGCGGCGAGATCATTCGTGTTGATAACCCTACGAACTACCCCTCCCCCGATGCTATAGAATGCGCATACGAGCCGATCGTTGCCGCATCCATTATTACTCCTGCGGAGTACGTTGGCGGAATCATGGATCTCTGTCAGGACAGACGAGGCGAGTATATAGATATGAAGTATCTTGACACTGACCGTGTGGAGCTTCATTACGATCTGCCCCTTAACGAGATAATCTACGACTTTTTCGATGCTCTCAAGAGCCGCAGCCGCGGATATGCTTCCCTTGACTACGATATGAAGGGATACGTGGAGAGCGACCTTGTAAAGCTTGACTTTATGCTCAACGGCGACGTGGTGGATGCTCTCACCTTTATCGTTCACCGCGAAAAGGCGTATACCCGTGCGAGAAAGATCGCCGCAAAGCTTAAGGATAACATTCCCCGTCAGCTCTTCGAGGTGCCCATTCAGGCGGCTATCGGCTCTAAGATCATTGCCCGCGAAACTGTTAAGGCTATGAGAAAAGACGTGCTTGCAAAGTGCTACGGCGGTGACATTACCCGTAAGAAGAAGCTTCTTGAAAAGCAGAAAGAGGGTAAAAAGAAGATGCGTCAGCTTGGCAGCGTTCAGGTGTCTCCCGAGGCATTTATGGCCGTCCTCAAGCTTGACGAGGATTGATAAGCGGGAATGGATAAGAAAAAGATACCCACACTTGCCCTTGCCCCAATGGCAGGCTTTACGGATGCGCCCTTTCGCCTTATGTGCTACAAAAACGGTTGCGACATTGCCGTAACCGAAATGATAAGCGCAAAGGCAATGACCTACCGTGACAAAAAAACAGGTGAGCTTGCCCGTCTTCCAAAGGGGGACTCTCCTACGGCGATCCAGCTTTTCGGCCATGAGCCCCACGTTATGGCGGCGGCTGCAAGGATGATCGAGGAATGCTCCTTTGAGGGATGCGATTTTTCAGAAAAGCCCGTAGCTATTGATATAAATATGGGCTGTCCCGTGAAAAAGATAGCTCTTTCGGGCGATGGGTCTGCTCTTATGAAGGACCCGAGGCTTGCCTGCGATATCGTATATTCTATCAAAAATGCCGTGTCTCTTCCCGTAACGGTGAAGATACGGGCAGGCTGGGATAAAAGATCAAAGAATGCCGTTGACGTGGCTCTTGCCTGCACTGAGGGTGGAGCGAGCGTTGTGGCAGTTCACGCGCGAACGAGAGAAGAGCTTTATAATCCGGGGATAGATATGGATATCATCGCCCGTGTTCGGGATGCTCTCCCTCCCGAGGTGCAGGTCTTTGGAAACGGAGACGTGACTGACGGAAAAAGCGCTCTTGAAATGGCAGAGAAAACCGGCTGCGACGGCATAATGATCGGCAGAGAGGCTCTCGGCAATCCTTGGATATTTGATGAGATCAAGGCCTATTTCAAGGGCGAGGAATACCTCGAAAAAACAAAGGAAGAGCGTATTTCTGCGGCTGTGTCCTTAGTATCGTCTATCGTTGAAATGAAAGGCGAGGAGCGAGGCATCCGAGAAGCGAGAGGCCGCGCCGCTCACTTTATCAGAGGTCTTCGGGGAAGCGCGGAGAAACGTGCTGCTCTCAACTCGGCAAAAAGCCTTTCTGAGTTTGTGTCTATTCTCAATGAGTGGGAATAAAACAAAAAAGCTCCTTTGGGAGCTTTTTTGAGTGAAGAGAGAAAAGAGAAGAGAGAAGAGAAAAGGTAAAAATCCGCCGTCAGGCGGATTTTTTCGTTCAAGTCCTTCCCCCGAAGATCTGGGGGAAGGGGGACCGCTTGCGGTGGATGAGGGTTTGCTACCTGGGTAAGAACCAAATTAAGTTTTATAGTGCTACGAGTCATGATAGTTTTTATACACTATTCAATTATCACTCAACTAAATTTACAGACAGATCGTGTCCAGATAGCAAACCCTCATCCGTCTCCCCCATATAGAATACTCTTGATTTGATGTATGGAGCCGGAAATTCAGCATGCAGTTACCATCTTTACTTTAGGGAGCCACCTTCCCCCGAATCTTTGGGGGAAGGACTTGATTGGGTCCTCGCCTTTGCGAGGACAGAGCGGGCATATGTATTTTTAGTTTGGTTTTGCATCACGTCGGCGGGAGAAAGGCATAATAAAATGCGGCAGTTTTAATACCGCCGCATTTGTGCCTATTCCTGTGTTTTGTCAGAAGAAGTTAAATTGTCTTCAGTTTCTTTTACCTCTATCACTCTGTAAACATCTGAAAACAATCCGGTGCGAATTTCAACTACTACAACGTCCGATGTGCTTGCATTCATGCTATGCCTGAACGTCAATTCTTCAATTTCGTATTTGCAGTCAGCAATTACGGGAGATGCTTTATATGTTCGTGTACTTATTGCGAAAGGATGACTGGCTGTATATTCGTCTGTTTGTTCCATCAATAAATATTCTGCTCTGTAAGGTTCATTGTGAGACAATGCCACATTGAGAATGTTTACCGTGCAGAACGAAAATATAATAAGGGATATAAGAATTGAAACAGTTGGCACTATACAGTCCTTTTTCTTTTTTGATTTGCACTTCAATCCAACAAACAAAGATATTATAAGCGCGCCGACAATTATAAAGATCAATACATAGGGGGAAGTGTCGGTAAAAGTAACATAATCCCATCCAAAACTTTCTACTCTTAAAAGATAAAAAATTATTATGATCAACTGAAAATAAAAATCATTGTTTACAGCAAGATAACACATATAAGCGACAGTAAATAGAGATATGCACAGTAAAGCAACAGCAAACACAAATGAAGGGATTATATTGTCCTTAAAAATTACTGTAAAAGCAATGATCGAAAAGTGTATGAACATTAATATGTTTTTAAATATTGTGGAAGTTATTTTGCTTTTAATATTATCAGACATATTTTCCTCCTCCAATATAAATCAGGGGCGCTGATATGGGCTTTTACGGGGGCTATTTGCGCTTTTTATCAGAGGATACAGAAACACCTGCCATCTTTTGAGGAACATCTGCATCTATCAACGGCATTTCCGCATATTTCTTATAATACTCAATGATATATGCCCATACTTGCTTATAATTTAAATAGTTGTAGTATATGTAAATTTTTTCGTGTTGGGTGTGAATAACTAAAGCATCAAACTATTGGAATAAACTTTATTCCTTTATATTCAAGACGTCTGATTCTATCCCAAGAGTATTCATATTTTCGTCCTCTGTCTTCTATTTTGATTCCGGTCGAATCTATCTCAACATAGTTTTTATATTCACGTATCGATAAACTAAACTGATATATCATAACTGCTGAATTACTTGATACAAACACAATAAAGACTTCATGGGTCAGTATGTCAGAAACAAAATAAAGCAAGGTTATAAAACCTATAAAAATTATGATGTATACACACATCAATATGTTTTGCTTTTTCTTGTCTATTTTAAAAATTCTTTTCATATTGTTTATTCTTTGAATTTAATTTTGTCGGGTTGGAGGTGATCCAAAAATATAGAGACATAACTATAATGCTTCTCTTTATTCATTGTGAGGGATTACTTGGAACTTTATAATTCCATTAGGTTCATAAGCAATAAGTTCAGCTACTTTTCCTTTTGCCCATTTGCTTCTGCCGTCAAGCCAATTCGCTCTGTCAAATTCGCCTAAGGTTATTGCCGCAATGTAGTATTGACACTCACTATGTACTGTATCAAGGGCATCCATGTATGCTTTCAATTTGTGAAAATCACGAATGACTAAATCTTCTACTTTATAACAATTGCTTGCCTTATATTTTAGTTCGAATACAGCAACAATTTTGTTGGAATTTTTATCAATAACAACCATATCAGGCGTATAGTTTAATTGTGAGAATCCATATTGAGTGCATTCAGTATATATACAAAAATCTTTAAAATCAGGGCTTTTTTCAAAATAATTACGAAGATAGAAGTACAAAACATTTTTTAAAGTATCTTCATTCAAAACAAGGTCGTTGTTGTAGTCATCGGCAATGTTTTTTACCCATATTTTTTTGATAGTTGCATCAAGCTTTTGGATTTGTTTGTTCATTATGATTGTATCCTCATTAATATCATTTTTCTTAGTGTATCACATCTGGTACGAGAAAACAATGCTTAAACCATTGAAAAGGTAGTATGGTCGTTTGGCTTTGTAATTTGTTTTGGCGCGAGAGATATCACGAACACCTATTTATCCATCCTTTCTCTTGACTTTTCCCCTACAGATGATAAAATAGTATCTAGGAAAGTATGGGAAGGAGTGACCGATATAAAAGCGCTTTTCAATAATATCAAAAGGGCGGCGGGAGAGGCTGAATTTTCCTTTGGCGACCTGTTTGCGTCCTTTGCCTTTGCCTTTATCGTCGCTTCCTTCGTTTTCTGCATGGGCGGAGATTTTCGCGACCTTGCCTACGTGCGCCAGTATCCCTTATGGATACCCGTTCTCATATGCTTTCTCGGCACGGCTTTTGCGGTTACGGTAACTCTTCTGTTGAAAACAAAAGGCGTTCTTGCGTGGCTTCTTGTCACCTCTGCAACCGTTTTTTCAATAGTCCTCGTTACGGTAAATCACTCCGATATCTATTTCAATATAGGAGTCAGCGCAGTTCTTATCCTCGTTGCAAAATACGCATCTGACGGCGACAAGCTGGGCCTTTCAAAAATAAAGCTTTCAGACCGACAGACCTTAATTATCACAGCAGTTCTTGTCTGCATTTTCACAGCCGCCGTCTATATTCTCACTGCGGCAAAATACAAGGCATTTTATCATTCTGCCTTTGATTTCGGAATTTTCTGTCAGGCATTTGAGGGTATGGCCGAAACAGGCCTTCCATACACCACCATTGAAAGAAGCGAGTATCTGAGCCACTTTGCGGTTCATTTTTCACCCTTCTTCTATTTGCTCCTGCCGGGATACTTTTTGTGGAGATCCCCTCTGTATCTTCTTTTCTGTCAGGCTCTCGGCATTGCTCTCGGAGCGTTCCCCGTAAGACGTATCTGCAAAGATCTCGGCTTTTCAAACGGCGCGTCTCTTGGGGCTGTTGGAATATATCTGCTGTTTCCCACAATGGCCAACGGCTGCTACTATGATTTTCACGAAAACAAATTCCTTGCAGTGCTTATTCTGTGGCTCGTTTGCTTTGCCATTGAGAAAAGGCCCCTCGGAATAATAATTTTTGCTTTCCTTGTGCTCACGGTGAAGGAGGATGCTTTCATATACGTGATCGCCGTGTGCCTCTGGATGATCGTGACGAAAAGAAACCGTCTCCTTGCTCTTATCCTTGCGGTAGTGTCTGTCGGCTGGTTTTTCTTTGCCTGCTCAATGATCCAGCTTTCCGGCGGCGAGATAATGACGGGCAGATTTTCAAACTATACCTCAGGGGAGGGCGGCAGTCTTTTTGATGCCGTGCGTACCTGCTTTATTGATATAGGATTCCTCCTTAGGGAGGTATTTTCGGGAGCGGATACGGAGGCGTTCCGCGAAATGACCTATACGGGTCAGAAAATGGAATTTGTCCTCTGGACCTGCGTACCTTTGCTTTTTACACCCTTTTTGAAAAAGCGCCCCTCGGAGCTTATCCTGCTCCTGCCCTTACTTGTAATAAACCTGATGCCCTCATGGATGTATCAGTATGACGTTGATTTTCAGTATACCTACGGCACGGCAACCCTCCTTATCCTTTCGGCGTTTTTCTTTGCGGGAGAGCTGTCGGCAAATCGTCGGAGAGGGGCTCTTTGCTGTATGCTCATTCTCTCTGCAGTATTTGCAACATCTCTCATATCCCCGAAGATCGGCGCGTACTGCAACAGCTATTACGGCAATAAAGAAAAATACGATGCAACACAAAAGGCTCTTGAGATGATCCCCGAGGATGCCTCTGTAACTGCATACGGATATATAGTCCCCCACCTCTGGTACGTTGATGATCTGCGCACCTGCCCCGAATATTATAAGGAGCTTGCAAAGACCGATTATTATATAGTAGACGTGCGATATGATTACGATAAGTTTACCGAAGAGATGTACGAGACTATGGCGGACGACTACTCCCTGGTTAAGGAAGAGGGATATATAAAAATTTACAAGCGTGGAGAATAAATGAAGGACACATCGGATATTCATAAGAACCACCGCAAGAGAATGCGGGAGAAATACGAAAAGCACGGAGCTGATTTCTTTGAAACTCATCAGCTTTTTGAAATGCTTATGTTCCATTCAATGAGGCAGGGGGATACGAACCCTGCGGCCCACAGCCTTCTCAATGCCCATCCCAAGGGCGCCGCAAACGTTACCTCCTCAAAGGAGCTTTGCGATGCCGAGGGAATAGGAGAGGTCAGCGCAAATCTTTTGAGGATATCTCAGGATACCTCGATCCGCATTCTTTGCGATACTCTCGCATCTGAGCCTATGGAGGATGAGTTTACCCTTAGAATGTTTTTGTGGCTCTATTTTCGCAATAAGCCTGCGGGGTATGCGGCGGCTCTGCTCCTTGATTCAAAGGACAGGCTCATTGACTGCGTGCTTCTGGCAAAGGGAAGAACGGTGAGAGCCGAGAATTATTCCGACGTTCTGCTTTTCGAAATGGAAAAGGCTGATGCAAAGAAGGCTGTTATCTGCCATAATCACATAAACAATGACCCGAGGCCCTCACTTGACGATAAGGCCCTGACCTTGTACTTAAAAAGAAAGCTTTTGGAAAAGGGCTTTGAGCTCAGAGAGCATTATCTTGTAACGGATACTAGATGTGTGAGCGTTTTTGAAAATATCAGATAAACGGAGAAAGCTATGAGAAAGTTAAGTGAATATCTTGAATGTGCGTGTATTGTGGGAACTCACGGTGTAAAGGGAGCTGTGCGCCTTGAAAACCGTTGCGATTCCCCTGCAGTTCTTGCAAAGCTTAAGAGAATGTATATAAAAAAGGGAGAGGACTACAAGGAGATGACCGTAGTTCATTCCTCCGTTCAGAAAAATATGGTGCTTACTACCTTTGAGGGAGTGGAGTCCGTTGAGGCGGCGGCAGCTATGAGAGGAACTGTTCTTTATGCCGCGAGAGAGGACTTCCGTCTTCGACGCGGAGAGTATTTCTGGGCGGATATGATGGGACTTCCCGTCATTGATGATGAAACGGGAGAGGTGTACGGCACTCTTTCCAATATCCTTACCCCCGGCGCACATCAGGTGTACGTGGTGAAGAGAGAGACGGGAGAATTTATGATCCCCGCAGTGCCCGAGTTTATAAAGGAGATCTCTATGGGCGAAGAAAGACCCGAGGGAATCTACGTTAAGCTTATTGAGGGAATGATGGAATAAAAGAGAAGAGATAAGAGAGAAAAGAGAAGAGAAAAGGAAATTTTTCGCAAAAGCGAAAAATATTATGAATAAAAAAGAGAAGAGCGAAACGGAATGAGATTTGATATAATGACCCTGTTTCCCGACCTTGTGAAAACGGTGCTTTCCGAAAGCATCATAGGCAGGGCCGAGAAGGCGGGGCATCTTGAGATAAATGCATATAATATCCGCGAGTATTCCGAGGATAAGCATAGAAGGGTGGACGATACTCCCTGCGGCGGCGGAATGGGTATGCTTATGTCTCCCCCTCCCATTTATAATTGCTATACGGCGGTAACTGAAGACGTCAAGGAGGGCGAGCGGGTAAAAACAGTTTATATGTCCCCCCGCGGAACTGTGCTCAACGAAGGAGTGGCAAAGAGGATAGCGTCGGAGTGTGACCGCCTTATTATCCTTTGCGGCCACTACGAGGGAGTTGACCAGAGAATAATCGATGAGATAATCGACGAGGAGATATCCATAGGAGATTACGTTCTCACAGGCGGTGAGATACCTGCCTGCATCCTTGTTGACTGCGTGTCAAGGCTTTGCGAGGGTGTTCTTTCCGAGGCAGAATGTCACGAGGTTGAGAGCTTTGAGGACGATCTTTTAGAGTATCCTCAGTATACCCGCCCCATTGAATTTATGGGAAGGCGGGTCCCCGATATCCTGCTTTCCGGCCATCACGCAAATATTGCCGCATGGAGGCTTGAGCGGGCAGAGGAGATAACGAGAGAGCGCCGCCCCGATCTTTATGCGCGTTATGCCGAGAGAAAGGCTGCAAGGGAAGCTGAGAAGGCGGCAAAAAAGAGAAGAAGAAAGAAAAAAACGTCCGAAGCTGAGGGGGGTAAAAATAATGAATAAAGGTGTAAAGATCTTAATAACTATAGTTGTTGTCATTCTGATGTGGGCAATGGTTATCGGAGTTGTGCTGTTTCTTGATGAAAAAAGAAGCACCTGCAAGGACGGACCGCCCCCGAGAGGCGAGCAGCTTGAAGAGCATTGGAACACAGAAACAAAAGACTAAGGAGGAAAAGCAATGCTTTGTGAAACCGTTTATTTGAGAGAAGACGATAAGGATATCCGTCTTGAGACCTATATTTCCAAAAAAGAGGGAGATATGTCCTGGGTAGGCCCCAGAGACTGTATGCTGGTCCTTCCCGGCGGAGCTTACAGCTTCCTTGCAGAGCGCGAGGCTGAGCCTGCGGCTAAGGCATTTCTTGCTGAGGGCTTCAACTGCTTTGTCCTCTATTATTCCATAGGCGAAAAGGCAAAGTTCCCCCGCCCCTTGCAGGACGTTTCTCTTGCTATAGCTCATATAAAGAGAAATGCCGAGAAGTATAATATCAATCCCGACAGGATCTTCGTTTGCGGCTTCTCCGCAGGCGGCCATCTCGCGGCGTCAACGGGCGTTTTCTGGAACGATCCCGAGGCGGCGTTTCAGGGAATGGAGCCCGGTGAGAACAAGCCCGCAGGCGTGGTCATCAGCTACGGCGTTGCGACCCTCGGCGAGTATACCCATTTCGAGACCTGCCAAAACGTAACAGGTAACCGTGAGCCCTCATGGGAGGAGCGCGACCGCTGGTCTCCCGACAAGCACGTAGGCCCCGATACCGTGCCCGTGTTCCTGTGGCACACCCAGACAGACAACTGCGTTGATATCAGAAACGCGGCTATAATGACGAACGCCCTTATTTTTGCGGGAGTTCCTACAGAATCCCATATCTATCCCCACGGCCCTCACGGCCTCAGCGCAATGAGAGCGGAAACAGGATACGTTGAGGCTTCCTGCCCCGATATCGACCCTCATATTGCTTACTGGGTAAAGAACTGCACAAGCTGGACTAAGAAGGTATAACCCTTAAATGTCATCCTGAGCGGAGAAAACATCATAGTATGATGTTTTCGAAGTCGAACCCGACCATAGGGAGGGCGCGAAGCGGGAGCTACGATATTTGATAGATATAACAGTTATGTATTATACCTACATTTTATCAAGTAACAATAATTTTTCGGTTTATATAGGCGTTACACGAGATTTAAAACGCAGACTGAATGAACACAAAAGCGGGAAGACTCCCGGATTTACAAAACAATATCACGTACATAAGCTCGTATATTATGAGCAGTATAAAGATATTTCAAGAGCAATTGCGAGAGAAAAGCAATTAAAGGGTTGGGCAAGAGCCCAAAAAGACCGTTTGATAGAAGCTGTAAATCCTGAATGGATTGATCTCAGCATTCAATCGTTTTCAACTGTGCAAGATGCGGAGAAATGTGTTATTGTGTTCGATCTTGGCGGAACACTTATGCATTATGTCGATATGCCGCATTCTTGGGCCGAATACTATCATCAAGGTTTCGAAGAAATAAACAAGGTATACAAATGCAATGTTTCTAGCGATGATATCGAGATGTCTGTTGAAAAGCTAAGACAATTCAATCCACGATTGCATTACAGAGAAATTGAATATTCTCCGGAATACATTTTTGAAAAAGTATTGAATCATTGGAATTATTCATTTAATATAAAAGAGTGTATTGAGACTTTTTATAACGGATTGAATTTAAAAGCACAAATATATCCTGATGTGATTGAAACACTAATGAGTTTAAAATCTAAGGGGTATATTATTGCGGCTTTTTCCGATCTGCCTGTTGCTATGACAGAAGAGTATTTCAAGAAAGATATTATTCCGTTGCTTGATTTGTTTGATTCGTTTGAAACTTCGATAAGCAGCGGATTTAGAAAGCCGAACAGTAAAGCACTTGAAATGATAGCGCAAAGATATGGCGTTTCGTTGCAGCAATTGGTTTTTGTCGGCGATGAGGAGAAGGACAGAAAAACTGCTGAAAATGCAGGATGTGAGTTTATTAAGATTTCAAGACATTCAGATGATGTTGACGGAATTCGGGATTTGAGCGAGCTTTTTAGGGTTCTATGATTTTTCGTAGATCCCGCTTCGCGCCCTCCTTATGGTCGGGTTCGACTTCGCAAACACCGCACTGTGGTGTTTGCTCCGCTCAGGATGACAGAAAGAGGAATGCATGCTTTGTAAAACTATTTACCTAAGAGACGACGATGACAGCGTCTACCTCAAGACCTACGTAAGAGACGAGTACCAGAAATCCCAAAAGCGCGACTGTATGCTCATCCTCCCCGGCGGAGGATACAGCTTTTGCGCCCTCCATGAGGACGAGCCCGTTGCAAACAGCTTTTTGTACCGCGGATATAACTGCTTCACTCTTTACTACACCGTAGGGGAGAGGGCAAGCCTTGAGCGCTCCTTGCAGGACGTGTCTCTTGCAATTGCTCACATAAAGAAAAATGCAGAGGAATATAATATAGACCCCGATAGGATCTTTGTCCTCGGCTTTTCCGCAGGAGGACATCTGGCGGCATCCATCGGCACTCTTTGGCACCGTCCCGTTGCCGCATTTGAGGGAATGGAGTACGGCGAAAACCGCCCTGCGGGAATGGTGATATGCTACGGCGCCTGCACTCTCGGTGAGTATTCCCACGAGCTGAGCCGAAATTTTGTGTTCGGCAAGGATAAGCTGACAGAGGAGGAGATAGATCTCTATTCTCCCGACAGAAACGTAACGGATAAGACCTGCCCTGCCTTCTTGTGGCATACGGCAAACGACGAGGTAGTGGACGCCCGCAATGCTCTCGTTATGGCAAATGCCCTTATATCGGCAGGTGTGCCCACGGAGCTTCACATATATCCCTTCGGCCCCCACGGACTTTCCGTCTGTACGGACGGAGTATCCTTCGGACAGGGATACAGTGAATATATCCACCTTTCCAACTGGGTCCGTGACTGCTGTGAATTTTTGAAAATAATTTAAATCAGGAGATGGCGTGAAACTAAGAGACTGAAAAGTTAAGCTTCACCTTTTTCACGCACAAACTCTCCCTAAAAATGGGACCCAACCCATTTTTGTTCCTGCGGAACACGGTCGAGTTTCAACAATATTTGTGCCGCCGCTTGGCGGCAGATTGGAGATAAAAATGAGCTTTAAGAAAGACTTTATGTGGGGCGTGGCAAGCGCCGCATATCAGATCGAGGGTGCCGCATTTGAGGACGGCAAGGGCCCTTCCATCTGGGATGAGTATTCCCATATTCCGGGAAAGATAAAGGAAGAGCACAACGGCGACGTTGCCTGCGACCATTATCACAGATATAAAGAGGATGTTGCTCTTATGTCAGAGCTTGGAGAGGGATTTGTATACCGCTTCTCCATTTCCTGGGCGCGTGTCCTTCCTGACGGCATCGGCGAGGTAAACCAGAAGGGTATTGATTTTTATAATAACCTTATTGACGAGCTCCTTTCAAAGAATATCACTCCCTGTATCGTTCTTTTCCATTGGGATTATCCTCTCGCTCTTTATAAGAAGGGCGGATGGCTCAACAAGGAATCAAGCGAGTGGTTCAGATACTATACGGAGGTTTGCGCCAAGGCATTCGGTGACCGCTGTAAGATGTGGATGACCTTCAACGAGCCTCAGTGCTTCCTTGGCGAGGGACACAAGAACGGAAGCACTGCTCCCGGAATCAAGATGTCAACAGGTGACGTTATCCGTATGGGTCACAATATGCTTCTTTCCCACGGTAAGGCCGTAATGGAGATAAGAAAGCACGTTAAGGATTCTATAGTAGGCTATGCTCCCTCCTGCGACGTTTGCGCACCTGCTACAGACAGCCCCGAGGATATCGAGGCGGCGAGGGCACGCTATTTCTCCTTTGACGAGGAATGGTGGATGTGGTCCGTTTCCCTTTGGTCAGACCCTGTAATGCTCGGTCACTACCCCGAGGATGATCCTATCTTCCAGAGAAAGTTCAAGGGCGAGCTTCCCGAGGGCTATGAGGAGGATATGAAGGTCATCTGCCAGCCTCTTGATTTCTACGGACAGAATATCTATACCGCATCTCATTGGAGATCTGACGGAGAGGGCGGCGCTCTCTGGACCCGTCTTCCCACGGGAACTGCAAAGTCCACCAACAACTGGCCCCTCACTCCCGAGGCGCTTTACTGGGGACCCAAGTTCCTTTACGAGAGATATAAGACTCCTATCGTTATTACCGAAAACGGTATGGCCTGCCACGACTGGATAAGCGTTGACGGAAAGGTCCACGACCCCAACCGTATAGATTACATAACCCGTTACCTGAGAGCTCTCAGAAAAGCATCGGAGGAGGGCGCAGATATCAGAGGATACTGGTACTGGGCGCTTCTTGATAACTTTGAGTGGGGCGACGGATATACACAGCACTTCGGTCTTGTTTATATGAATTACGAGACTCTTGAAAGAACGAAGAAGGATTCCTTTGATTTCTTCAAGGAAGTTATCGCAACGAATGGCGAGAACATCTAAAAAGGGAGATAAGATGGGGATTGCTATATTTTCTAAAGCATTAGATATGCTTAAAAGTGTGGCGGATTTGTGCAAAAAGGTAATTGATGCAGGAGATCCAGAAAAATATGCCAAAAGTGTTAATGATCTTTCGGACGGTTTGAGTTCTACTTATGATTCAATGCGAGAGATTATTATGAAAAGTGATAAGTTTAGCGAAGAGGAAAAGCTTCAACGGTTAAAGGAACTCGCGGCACAGGAAGAAGAAACTAAGAGAAAGTGCGGTGAAGCCATTAAAGATAATCGAGATAATATTGCAAAGATTGTTATTGAGGTTCTTAAGGGTTTTATGACTTGCGGACTGTCTTTTGCACCTGGAATTATTCAAAAATTCAGAGAAGGTAACGTTGACCTTGAGAATATTGTTGAGGTTGAATCTCCCGAATTGGCTGAAGAAACTGAAGCGCAAATACAAGAGTAACTTACTGGCATTGCAAAAAGATATGCGAATGAAGAGTGTTCGCATATCTTTTTTCTTTTTTGATATGATAAAAATGTTGCAGAGATCATAATGCGACGCACATATATATGTGAAATGTACGATGTTTGGTTTGCAAATATATGGGTGATACTTAATACGAATGTAGGGACCGACGTCCCCGACGGTCCTAACTACAGACGCGACGCCTTGCAGAGAATATCGTTTCGTTATTAGGACCGTCGGGGACGTCGGTCCCTACAACTACGTGTATCATTGTCCTATCGTTTGTGTATAAAATTTCGTTTTGGTTCGTATGCAGATCTCGGACGTGCAATGCACGCCCCTACAACTACGCAACTGCTATCTCTACGTCAAACCAATTTTTGACAGATAAAAGCATCAGCTGTTTGGATGAAAAATAAAGAACAAACAAGTTGAAAAAGATATTGATATATGGTATAATTATTTATTAAAAATAATTTGCTTTCTACTTTTTGAAAGGAGTGCTCCTGTGAGAATACTTCATACGGGTGATATACATCTTGACAGCCCCTTTTCCGGTATGGACGTTGGAAAGGCTGAGAGCCGTCGCCGCGAGCTCAGAGAAACCTTTATAAGAATGATGCGCTATGCTGCTGACGAAAAATTGGATATGGTCATCATAGCAGGTGACCTTTTTGACGGCGCTTACGTGACTCGCGAAACCGTGGCATGCCTCATCCGCGAGTTTTCAAGGCTTTCCTGCCCTGTTATCATTGCCCCCGGCAATCACGACCCTGCAGACGAGCAGAGCGTGTGGCAGAAAACTGTTTTCCCCGAAAACGTACATATCTTCAAAAGCAATAAAACGGAGAAATTCTCCTTTGATGATCTTGAGTGCGACGTTTACGGCTACGGCTTTGTTTCGGCAAGAGAAACGAATTGTCTTCTTTGGGGAAGCGTTGAGGACGAAAGCAGAATAAATATTCTTGCAGTTCACGGAGATACGACCTCTCCCCTTTCAAGCAATGCCCCCCTTCCCGTAGCAGTTATTCGCTCATTTGGCGCAGACTATGCGGCCCTCGGGCATATTCACAATCCTGCCGCTGCAAATGCAACCCTTTCTGACGTGGGCGCTTATTGCGGATGCCCCGAGGGAAGAGATTTCGGAGAATGCGGCGAAAAGGGCGCTATCGTTGCCGAGATCACAAAGGATGGCACTAAAAAGGAATTCGTCCGTTTTTCAAAAAGAGTTTATATTTGGGATACTCTTAATATCGACGCCTCCGGCGATATGGGTCAGATAATGTCCAAGGTTTCGGGATATATCGAGTCAAAGGGCTACGGAAATGAGGTGCTTTTAAGGCTTACCCTTACCGGAAGTGTTGAGCCCTCCCTTGTTATCAACACTGCCCATCTTTGCGAGGCGGCGGGCCCTCTTTTCCATCTTGAGGTGGAGGACGCTACCTCTCCTACGTGGAATGCTGATACACTTCTTTCCGATATGGGCATCAGAGGCGAGCTTTACCGCACTCTTCTTCCTGACCTTGAAAGTGCAGACCGTGAAAAGCGGGATCGGGCATCCCTTGCTCTTCGATACGCTCTTGCGGCTCTTTCCGGTGAAGATATTTCGGATATTTAAGGTGAAAATATGTATATAAGATCGGTATATATAGAATCCTTCGCGGCGCTGAAGGATAAAGAAATCGAGTTTTCCCAAGGGCTCAATATCATAGAGGGCTCCAATGAATCGGGAAAAAGCACTGTCTGTATGTTCATAAAGTTTATGCTTTACGGGCTTTCGGGCAGGACCTCTGACGGAGAAATGTCAGAGAGGCAGAAGTACGTCCCCTGGGATACGGGGCGTGCGGCCGGAAATATGGTCATCGTGTCCGGTGAGAATATTTATAAAATAGAGCGTGAGCTTACGGTATTTGACGATTCACAGCCCCGCGAGCGCCTTGAGGTAATAGATCTCTTAACAGGTGCAAAGGTGATGAAGGGTGAGGTGCCCGGAGTCGCTATTCTCGGTATTCCCGAGGGCCTTTTTGTGAACACGGTATTCGTCCGTCAGATAGGCGGCAGCCGTGTTGACGGCGAGGGAATGACTGAGGCTATTGAAAATATCCTTCTTTCGGGCGATGAGAACCTCAGCATCAAAAAGGCGGTGGACCGCCTTGAAAGGGGCCGCAAGGTCCTTATGCACAAAAGAGGAACAGGCGGAAAAATTCAGTCGGCTCTCCAGGAGGAAGCCCGTCTTGCATCAAAGCTTGAAGAGGCAAAGCAGGGAAATGCGGCAATGATCCAGTATGAAAACGAGTGTGCCCGTCTTGCCGCGCTTATTGAGACGAGAACACGGGAAAAGGAAGAAAACACAAGGCTGTACGAGGCTTATTGTGCAATAGAAAACGGACGTAAGGTACTTGAGGCAAGGGAACATCAGGAAAAGATAGATGATCTTTCCTTGGATCTTGCATCTCTTGAAAAATACGGCAATATTTCCGAAAAGGCGGGAAGGATAAGCGCGCTGTCTGAACGCTTGTCTGCTGTGGAAAACAATCTCAAGGGACTGAGAAGATTTCTCGGTGACGCTCCCGACGCGAGGGACTCATTGACCGGGGAGGACAGGGCCCTTTTCGAAAAGGACGTAAATAAAGCAAAGAAAGCGAAGAAGGGGGCTATAGTCTCTATAGTTCTTGCAATAGCTTTTGCCGTTCTTACAGCGGTCCTTTCAGTTCCCGGCGGTGTGCTGGATCTGCTGCTTTTGGTTTTGCTTTACGATAACACCGCAGATTCTCCGGTCGGTCTTTACGTGAAGATCGGAGCTGTGGCTGTGCTGAGCCTGCTTGCAGTTGCTTTTATTGCTTTTGCTATTGTCAACAGGACAAAGCTTTCAAGGATTCTTAAAAAATATTCGGCTAAGAATATTCCCGACCTTGACGATATCGTTAAGGAAAAGATCGCCCGCGCTGCAGTTTATGAAAAGCTCAGCGATGAAAGAAAGAGCCGTGAGGCAGATATCAGTGCCTGCGAAAGAGAAAGAGAGGGTGTTATCTCTTCTCTCAGAGAAGCGGCAAGGGTGTTTGTGGACGATGATATTAAAGACACGGATATTCTTGTGTCTGAGGCGCTGGACGTTGCACGGGATGCAATGAGAAAAAAAGAGGAGCTCACAGCTGCTCTCGGTATGGCAAAGGGCGAGATGCGCCTCTTTGCTGACGTTCTCGGCGCCGATAACGGAGAGGCGGCTCTTCGCAGAATGAACGATGCTGTCAACACAGATGAAGGAAAGCGGGCCGAGGAGCTTGACCGTAAGAGCGCGGCTCTTGTGAAAAACAAAATGGCATTTGCGCAGAACTCTCTCCCTGCACTTCTCAGTCAGAAGGGCGAGGCGGATGCAACTCTTGCCCGCCTCAGGGCAAGTACAGAGGACTCCTCCGTTATTGCAACTCAGCTTGATTATACAAGACGCGAGATCGCACAAATGAAAAGAAGCCTTAACGCTATAGAGGCGGCAAAGAATGCGCTTGAAAAGGCGGGAGAAGGTCTCAAATCGTCTCTTATGCCCCGTATTGCAAAGGAAGCAGAGAAAAATCTCGGTGGCTTTACAGACGGGAAGTACAGGAACCTTTCCCTTGGCTCGGATTTTTCTGTGGAGATGCTTCTTGACGGAAGAAGGAGAGAGATCTCTTATATGTCCGCAGGCACGGCGGACGCTGTGTATATCAGCCTGCGACTTGCTCTTGCAAAGGTGCTCTTTTCAGGCAATACTCCACCTCTCGTTTTCGACGAGAGCTTTGCAAGAGTTGATGAAAAGCGGCTTTCTGAAATGCTTTCCATGCTCTCTGCGGGAGAGGATCTCCAGTCTCTTGTATTTACCTGCCGCACCCTTGAGGGGGAGCTTTCAGAAAAGCTTGCGGCGAGCAATAAAATAACCCTGTAAATGGGTGGAAGGGAAAAATAAAATATGGATACCGGTTATCTGAAAAAGGTTGGTATATATATTCTCAGCTTTCTTTTGTCTGTGGGAATTCTTTTCTATTTCGGATATCATATCTGGCATTCCTTTACCAAAGAGGTAGTGACCCAGCCTGCGCTTCAGGTCACCTATGAGGAAAAGATCGAGGCCGAGGGATACATATTCCGCACGGAGACCGTCCTTGAAAATGCTGTGTCCTCTACGGGAAGCATTATTCCAAGTGCCGCGCAGGGCGAGCATATCAGAAAAGGCGGGGCTGTGGCGGCTCTTTATTCCGATTATTCTCCCGATACGGTTGCACGTATCGCCGAAATAGAAGAGCAGATGGCAATGCTTTCAAAATATAAGGATATGCAAAGCGTGAGCCTTAAGGATACGGCAAGCATTGATGCGGAGATCTTTTCCGTAATGTCAGAAATGCGCGGATACGCGGATTCGGGAAATGCAAAGGATGCTGTTAATCTGAGAAGCGCCCTTGTTGCTGCAGTTGGCGAAAAAGCAGTGCTCATGGGCAATTATACGAATATAGATTCTGAGATATCTGCTCTTGAAAGCGAAAAGGCAGAGCTTACAAGGCAGCTCGGCTCTCTTATAAGGACCGTATATACACCGGTCAGCGGTTTTTATTATTCTGAAACTGACGGATATGAAAACGTATTCCGTTCAGAGCTTTTGGAAGAGATAACCCTTGCAGACCTCAGTGCCCTTCTCGAAAAGGAGCCTGAAGAGAGGGGAACTGCGGGAAAGACCGTGACCGTCAGCCGCTGGTATCTTGTTTGCATGATAGACCCCTCTGAAAAGAATACCTATAAGGTGGGCGGAGATTGCAGCGTCAATTTCAAGAGCGCAGATATCAAGATCAATATGAAGGTGGAAAACATCCTTTATGACGATTCAAAGACTGCGGTGGTCCTTTCTTCAACGAGAATGCCTGAGGGCTTTGATTTTAGAAGAGTGCAGGATGTTGAGCTTACAAAAGCAGAATACACAGGCCTCAAGGTGCCTGCATCTGCTGTGAGAATGATAAACGGAGAAACGGGAGTTTACGTTCTTGACGTTGTAACCGTAAGATTCAGAGCAGTTGAGATCATATACAGCACCGATGCTTCCTATATTGTGAAGATTCCCGAGCCTATAGATGAGGACGGCGAGGAAGCAGAGGAGGAAGCAAAGACTATAGGGCTTCGTCTCCATGATAATATCATTACTGAGGGTAAGGGCCTTTATGAGGGCCGTGTTATCGGGGACTAAAGAAAGGCAAGGATTATGGATAAGATCAGGGAAGAGATAATTCGCGAGAATTATAAAATAGTTTGCGAAAAAATTGAGGCGGCAAAGCTGAGAAGCAATGTGAAGGGGGCGGACGTTACTCTTCTTGCTGCAACTAAGACCGTTCCTGCAGAGGAGATCCTTTTTGCAATAAACGAGCTGGGTCTGCCTGCTGTGGGAGAGAATAAGGTACAGGAGCTTCTTTCAAAGTATGATGCTCTGAAGGATACCGTACCTCTCCACCTTATCGGTCATTTGCAGACTAATAAGGTAAAAAGCATCGTAGGCAAGGTGGATATGATCCAGTCCGTGGATTCTGAGAGACTTGCAAGAGAGATCGGAAAAAGAAGCCTTGAGGCGGGGATTACAACGAAGGTCCTTTGCGAGATAAATATTGGCAGAGAAGAGAACAAAAGCGGTATAATGCCAGAATGCACGGGTGAGTTTCTCGGCCTTCTTTCGGAGATCGGGGGAATTGAGGTCGCAGGACTTATGACAATGGCCCCCGTTTGCGAAACAAAGGACGAATATAAAAAATATTTTGAGAAAACATATGCGATATATCTTGACTTTTTTCTCAATAAAGGGCATAATAAAATAGAGACTGTATTATCTATGGGTATGAGCGACAGCTTTGAGGCTGCAATAGAAGAGGGAGCAACTATGGTCCGAGTGGGCAGCTCCATTTTCGGTGCGCGCATATACCCTGAGAAATAGTACAAATAAAGAATTCATTTTGGAGGAACATGAAAATGGGAATCGTAGATAATATCAAGAAGAGAATGTCCGCAAACGAGGAGAATGAGTACGACAACGCATACGACGATGACGGCTACTACTCTGAGAGCTTTGGCTCTTATGAGGAGGCTGACGACGTTGACAGCGGCGTAAGCACAGGCATGGGCACAGGCATGAGCGGTATGGGTATGTCCTCCGGTATCAGCCTTTCCGGTTCTTCCGGCAGCGCTCTTGAGATGAAGGTAGTAAAGCCCGAGTCCTTTGACAGCGTAGCTCAGATCGCGGATCATCTCATTTCCAGAAGAACGGTAGTTCTTAACCTTGAGAATACAAATAAGGAGACGGCACGTCGTCTTATCGACTTCCTTTCCGGTGTTGCATACTCTATTGACGGATCTCTCAAGAAGATCGCAACAAATGCGTATGTTATCACTCCCAGCAACGTAAACGTAGGAGATGCAAAGCTCGCTTCCCGCAAGGCACCCGAGCCCGCACCTGCTCCCGTAGTTGAAGATTTCGGCGAATATTGATCTTTACATAAGAGCCGCCCACGTTTGTGAGGCGGTCTCTTGTGTTGTTTATAGCTGGAATATATGAGCGGTAATGATAGCAGAGGAGGAGTTCTCTGCACCGATGATGAGCGGCTGCTGGTCTCACGGGCACTGGAGTTGTCCTTGCGAGGTGAGAACGATGCGGTCGCATCATCTTTTTTGACCCCAAGAGAGCAGCGTATAGTGTTCGAGGCAGTTCGCCGTGAGGGCTCTTCCCATCGCCTTTTTCTGTGGGGCGGATATAAGGGAGCAGAGCGGAGAAAGGCAATATTTTTGCCAACCTGGCTTTGCAGTGAGGCAGTTTCCGAGGCTTCTTTGTATTCCTGCGAGAGAGAGGAAGACTACCTTAAATGTCTGTCAGATTTCGGTATGCTGTCAGTTCTCGGGGAGCATATCAGCGCTGTCCGCATATCGGGCAGCGGATATACTGAGCTTTCTCACAGAGATTGGCTCGGTTCTCTTATGGGGCTTGGCCTTCGCAGGAGCGTTATCGGCGATATTGTGACAGAGGGAAGCTCCTGTACAGTTTTTTGCGAGGGAACTGCGGCTTCCTATATTACAGAAACGCTGAGGAAGGTTGGCCGTGATACGGTAAAGCCTTCCCTTGTTGAAACAGATATTGAGCTTTCAGTAAATCGCCGCTTTGAAGATGTTGTAACCACGGTGCAAACTCCAAGGCTTGACGGCGTGGTGCGCGCTCTTTGTAATATATCGAGAGATGAAGCAGCAGGCCTTGTTGAACGCGGAGACTGCGAGATAAATTATTTTTGCGAAAAAGAAACGGATAAGCGCCTCCTTGCGGGAGATATTCTGACGGTGAGGGGCTTTGGAAAGTTTATTATAGAAAGCGCCGAGGATATGACGCGGCGCGGTCGGATCAGACTGATAGCAAAAAAGTATAAATAAATCCGAAACGTGAAAGCTGAATTTCACGTAGAAAAGCATGGTGTTGGTATGAGTAATTTTTCCATAGAAAAAAAGGGATATAACGTTTCAGAGGTTGATGCGTACGTGGATGATCTTGAGGCAAAGATCACCCATCTTCAGGCGCGCAATTCTGAGCTTGAGCAGAAGCTTGCAACCGCAAAGAGACTTATACGCCGTTTTTCCGATACTGAAAACGCACTGAAGCAGAATATTGCAGATTCAAAGCGCGCGGCAGCGTATATGATATCTGACGCGCGCGAGAGAAGTGCTGCTCTTCTGGATGAGACTCGCGAGAGCTGCGGAGAGATCATTTCCGATCTCGATATGCAGATAAGTGAAAGAATGAACACTATCAATCTTATGAGAGCTGAGGTCAGCGCATTTAAGGATGAGCTTTTCAGCCTCTATTCCTCTCATATCGAGCTTATCGATACCCTTGCTAATACTGCGGAGAACTTCCGGTATGAGCCTGACTATACTCCTGTTGCTGATTCCGTTTATAAATTTGAAGAGGCAGGCGAGCCTGACTGCGAGGTTCCCGGTTTTATAGAATATCCCGAGGAGTCTATTTTTTCAGAGCTTGAAGAAGAGAAGGAGCCTGAGGGTGAATTTAATATGGAAGCAGTGGCAGAAGGCGTAGTCGCAGAGGGGTCCGAAAAAGAGGTTGCCTTTGATCAGATATCCCTTGATGGCTTTTCGGAAAACGGTACGGATGATGACGACGAGGGCGACGAAGGTGACGAGGTATTCGATATAACTCCCGAGGAGTTTGACTCTGTTGAGGAAGTGGATATTGATATGGCATATAATTCTTCTGAAAGCGAAGAGGTGGCGGAGGATGAGCCTTCTGAAGAAAAGAAGGATGATTCCGTATATTTCAAGTTCCTCAGCGATTTTGCAAATTCCGATGAGGATGCAAACTGAATCGGGAAGGAAAGCTATAGATGATATATTGCTTAATACTCAGCATCGCAGTCGTTCTTCTTGATCAGATATCTAAGATAATCGTAGTAAATACCATAGAGCCCTATGAGGTCATTCCCGTTATAAAGAACGTACTGAATTTCACGTATATCGAAAACCGCGGAGCGGCATTCGGTATGCTTTCCGAGCAGAGATGGATATTTATGATAATATCCGTTGTGGCTATCGTTGCCATATTTCTGTTCATCTGGAAGGAAAAGCCCCGTAGCATGTGGATAAAGACCTGCCTTGGCGCAATCGTTGGCGGCGGTATCGGTAATATGATAGACCGCGTTTTCAGAGGCAGCGTTGTGGATTTTATCGAAGCGGATTTCGTTCAGTATCCTCACCCAAGCTTCGAGGGCGGCTTTAAGCTGACAATGACCGATTTCCCCATATTCAACGTGGCAGACTGCTTTATAACCGTGGGATGCGCCGTTCTTGTGGTTTATCTTATCTTCTTTGAGCTTCCCCGAGAGGCGAAGGCAGAGAAGGAGAAAAAGCTGGCAAAAGAAGCAGAGGCGTGCGAAAAGGAAAATAATGAAAACTGAAATCATTGATAATATAATTACCGCCATCGCGGAAAATGAAGACATCGGCAAGAGAGCCGATGTTTTCGTTTCAGAGGCAGCAGGCGTGACGAGAAGCGCGGCGCAGACCTTACTTGAAAAGGGAGCTGTGACTCTCAATTCAAAGCCCTGCAAGAAAAATGCAAAGATGGCCCAGGGGGATACTGTGACAATAGAGCTTCCCGAGCCTGAAATGTGCGAGGTAGCCCCTGAGGATATCCCCCTTGATATCGTTTATGAGGACAGCGACGTTATCGTTGTAAATAAGCCCTCGGGAATGGTTGTCCATCCTGCCCCCGGGCATACAACGGGAACCCTTGTGTCTGCCCTTATGTACCATTGCGGCGACTCCCTTTCCGATATAAACGGAGTTATCCGCCCCGGTATCGTTCACCGGATTGACAGGGATACAAGCGGACTTTTAGCGGTGGCAAAGAATAATAAGGCTCATCTGTCCCTTGCTTCTCAGCTTGAGGATCATACTCTTTCAAGAGTGTATTTCACCGTGGTGTGCGGCCATCTTCCCGAGTCGGGAACCGTTACGGCGCCCATTGCCCGTCACCCCTCAGACCGTCAGAAAATGGCGGTAGTGCAGGGAGGACGCCACGCTGTGACCCACTACGAGGCATTAGAGGATCTCGGACAGTTCACCTTTGCGAAAATGAAGCTTGAAACGGGAAGAACTCATCAGATAAGAGTCCATATGGCACATATAGGCCATCCCATTATCGGAGACCCCGTGTACGGCAGACCCACACAGTTCGAAAAGCATCACCCCGCCCTCTTTGACGGTCAGATGCTCCACGCAGGAGAGCTAACCTTTATCCACCCTGCAACGGGAGAGGCTGTGACGGTATCGGCCCCACTGCCTAAGAATTTCACGGATATGCTTGATTTTCTGAGAAGAGGAGTGCAATAAAAAAACTCCCTTTGGGAGTTTTTTAGGTAATAGGTAATAGTGAAAAATATTATGTAATGTTGAAAACCGCCATTGGCGGTTTTCTTTTTTTATCTGTTATCTTATTGTCAAACGGTCGCCCCTATCGGTGTACGAAAAAACCGCACAAACCCGTAGGGGCGTCACTGTGTGCGCCCGCCTGCAAACAAACGACAAAAGAAATACGAAACGGCAACGAAAGGACGATGAAATCTATTTTGTAGGTGTTGACACCTCGAAGGTTGCATGTATCTTTTTCGTTCGTTTGTACATCAATTTTATTTCGCTTCGCGTGCTGATTTACGGGCGCACACAGTGACGCCCCTACGGATTAGTGTTTTTGCACACCGATGACGGTAGGGTTGCACATCTGTACGAGAGATGTCGTTCAAATTGGATTTATCTTTATTTGTGTAAACATCCGCGTACAAGAACTCTCAAAAGTTCATCTCTGTCAATTTGGCAAAGCAAAGACCGTGCATTATTGTGGTTTGTGATGAAAGCAGGATCATCTGTTACTAAATATCCTACTATTTGATTTACTGGATCGTACCCTTTTTCTTCCATAGATCTGTAGACTGTATTTAGAATGTCTACAATTGAAATTTCCTTTGTCGGCACATCAAATTTTTGAGTAATTTCACATTTCTCGTTAGTCATTTTGTTTCTCCTCTTCTTTGAATATACGATTTTTTTAATAGATTCTATAGATAGGCAATAGCTTTCCGCAAGCTGTTCAATGCTTACTCCATTTGCAAAATAGTTCTTGATTTCACTATTTCTTTCCTCAAGGTAGTCCTTATAACCGCTGGTCTCTCCCCACTGCTTTTTTTCTTCAGATATAGGAATGTATACGATTTTCCCTTGAGCATATTTTTGTAATTCCTTTAGTAGTTCATCAGGTAATATGTCTTTTGCATTTTCATATTTCATGTTTGCTCCCCCTTTACAAACTATTATAGCTAACATTTGCTAATAATAATAGATAAAAGATCATTATAGATGATTTTTACATACATATAAAAAGGCTGTTGCAATCAAATGCAACAGCCTTTAAAATTATCTTTCACTTTCCGTTTTCGGCAGGTCGCGGTCGGAGTCGAGGGTGGTGAATGTGAATCCTTTTTTTGAAAGTAAGGGGACAAGATGCTTTTTTGTCTTTTCCTCGGAGGTATAACCATAAAGATCGAAAAGTCTGCCGTCCGAGGTTTCGATAACATATGAGGGGAAGTCGATGCGCTCGTCGAAACCGTTGTGTCTTGACTCTATGTAATACACGTTTTTGATGTCCTCATAGCTGTATTCGTGGTACGTAAAGAGCTTCTGGCTGTCCATATATCTGAAGCTGTCGTTTGTGAATACGGCGTGGTCAGCTATAAGAAGTCCTGAGAATACAACACCGAAAACAAGGCTGAGTACAAATAGTACTGATACGAGCTTATTCGTACCTTTGCTGTTATATATTGCGTCCACGGCGTTCGCTTTTTCCATCTCTTCTTTTTTCATATACAGCTTTCTTATCTTTTTTCTGTAGTGGATCGTTCCGAAAAGTGCGGGGAGACCGGCACAGAGAAATCCCATATACCAGGGGGCACCGAAGAACACAGCGTTACTTGAAAATATGATTTGGAATATGCCCATAAGGGAACAGAAGATAAGAGAAAATATTACTGCGGTGACGAGAAAGCAAATAGGGAAATCAATAAAATCATGATTGGGGTGCTTTAGCCCTGCAACCGTATTGCTTTCCCCCATAGCGGGGCGAAAGCTCTTTCCTTCATCCGTTTTTATATAGTCAAGAAGCTGCTTTTCATAGGGATAGAGTGTGTTTTTAGAATCCCATTTTTCATAAACTGAGATCGCTTTCTCTACATTTCCCGAAAGGAGTGCCGTGTACGGGGGAGAAGAGGTGGAAAATCTGCCTGCGAAAAAGTCGTTTCTGATCTTTTGCAGGCTATTAAAGTATCGGGTAGTAAAAGGATCGGCGTCAATGAGAGAAAAATCAATATCCTTGTCCTTTAGCTTGAAAAGCTTTCTGTAGGAGTCAAAAAGAGCATTTGATATAGCTCCGTCATCCATTGCAAAACCGTGTATATCCTCAAAATGATCTTCTATAACAGTAACCAAAGAGTTAAAGCAGGCCTCTATCCCCGAAATGCTATCAAGGAGAGAGAAGTATGTGCATCTGAAATCCTTTTTCTCAAGGCATGAAAGAATATCGGGAAGAAGGTAATATACAGAGCTGTTTTTATTCAGATATATTCTTGAATAAAGAGTGGATGGAGGGGCATAGGTGGTTGCCTTTTTCTGATAGCAAAATTCTATTTTAATTAAAGACAGTGTGACGGAAAATACAGCTGTCTTTTTCTCGTTATAGTAATTTGTAAAGAGAGCATCGTGCTGCTTTGCAAACTCCTCGCATTTTTCAATAAAAATATTTTCGATCTCTTTCATTGTATCTCCGAAAAATGATAATTGTAAAGAAAACCGCCATTGGCGGTTTTCTTTAGTAATTCTTAGCTTTTGTTAACTTATATCAGCTCTGCGATATCGAGAACGAGGCGTTCCGTGCCTGCCCAGCCGATACAGGGGTCGGTGATGGATTTGCCGTATACACCCTCGCCGATCTTCTGTGAGCCGTCCTCAATATAGGACTCGATCATAAAGCCCTTTGTCATCTTCTTGATTTCCTCAGAGTGACGGCAGGCGTGAAGCACTTCCTTGCAAATGCGGGGCTGCTCCATATACTTCTTTGCAGAGTTTGAGTGGTTCGCATCAACAACGAGGGCAACGTTCTTAAGGCCCTTCTTTGTGTATGCCTCGTAAAGGTGCTGAAGGTCCTCAAAATGGTAGTTTGGGATAGCCTCACCGTGCTTATTTACATATCCGCGGAGTATGGCGTGGGCAAGGTCGTTACCCGTTGTGTCTACCTCCCAGCCGCGGTAGATAAAGGTGTGGGGGTGCTGAGCCGCCATAATAGAGTTGAGCATAACGGAGATATCGCCGCTTGTGGGGTTCTTCATACCTACGGGAATGTCGATTCCGCTGGAGGTAAGGCGGTGCTCCTGATTTTCAACGCTTCTTGCTCCTATTGCAACGTAGGAGAGAAGGTCGGAGAGATAACGGTAGTTGTCGGGGTAGAGCATTTCGTCAGCAGTTGAAAGTCCTGTTTCGGAAAGTACCGCGGTGTGCAGTCTTCTGATTGCAATAATGCCGCCGATCATATCGGATTCCTTTTCGGGATCGGGCTGATGAACGAGGCCCTTATATCCGTCGCCTGTGGTACGGGGCTTGTTAGTATATACACGGGGAATAAGGATAAGCTTGTCTGCAACCTTTTCCTGAAGGCGGGCAAGGCGCGCGCAGTAATCAAGAACTGCGTCCTCGCGGTCTGCAGAGCAGGGGCCGATAACGAGAACCAGCTTATCGCTTTTTCCGGTGAAAACGTCTGCAATTTCAGCGTCACGTGCTTCTTTGATCTTTGCAAGTGAGTCTGTCAGGGGGTACTGCTCCTTGATCTCCATAGGAACAGGGAGCTTTCTTTTGAAGTTCATATTTTTCAAAAAGGGTCATCTTCTTTCTTTTTAGGGATTATGCGTTGTATATTTTATCACTGTTTTGCCGCTAATTCAACACTTTTTTAAATAAAAATTCATTTTTGCAAGGCAAAAATTCACCTTTTCTCTTCTCTTTTCTCTCTTATCTCTTCACTCTCTGACCTGTCCGTTGCCGCTGATAATATACTTATCGGTGGTAAGAGCGAAAAGTCCCATAGGGCCTCTTGCGTGAAGCTTCTGAGTGGATATGCCCACCTCAGCGCCGAAGCCGAACTGTCCGCCGTCGGTAAAGCGGGTGGATGCATTTACGTAAACGCAGGCAGAGTCAACTGCGGCGCAGAAATATTCGCTTGCCCTCCTGCTCTCAGTAATGATAGCCTCACTGTGTCCCGTAGAATAACAGTTGATATGAGAAACGGCGCTGGTTTCGTCGTCTACCACCTTTACAGCGCAGATAAGATCGTTGTATTCCGTTTCAAAGTCTTCCTCTGTTGCCGCCGTGCAGTCAATAACCTTGCGAGTCCTTTCGCATCCGCGGATCTCAACGCCGCAGTTATCAAACACCTCTTTCAGACGGGGAAGGAAGGCGTTGGCGATGCTTTCGTTTATTAGAACGGTCTCGATAGCGTTGCAAACGGAGGGGCGGGATACCTTTGCGTTTTCGATAACGCTGAGAGCGATGTCGAAGTCTGCATCAGAGTGAACGTAGATATGGCAGTTTCCCGCGCCCGTTTCAATAACGGGGACCTTTGAGTTTTCGGTAACGCTCCTGATAAGTCCCTTGCCGCCGCGAGGAATGAGTACGTCAACGATGCCTCTCATCTGCATAAGAGCGTTGGCACCCTCTCGTTCTGTGAAGGGAATGAGGCATACTGCGTCCTCGGGAAGGCCTGCAAGGCTGAGAGCCTTCTTTGCTAGGGACTCAATAGCAAGGTTTGTGTTTATACATTCCTTGCCGCCGCGAAGGACTGCCGCGTTACCGCTCTTTATGCAAAGTGCCGCAATGTCTGCCGCCACGTTTGGGCGAGCCTCAAAGATAACGCCGCAAACGCCGAGAGGTACCTTTATTTTTTTGATCTCAATACCGTTTGGACGTGTGAACACCTCGCCGCCTCCAAGAGGGTCGGAAAGGCCGATAAGGGCAAGAACGCCCTCGGCAACAGCGTCTATCCTTTTTTCGGTAAGGGTAAGTCTGTCAAGCATTGCATCGGAAATACCGATGCTTTTTGCAAAATCAGTATCCTTTTTGTTGGCTTCGATCAGCAGATCTGCGTTCTTTCTGAGAAGGTCGGCAAAATTATTAAGAAAGCTGTTTCTAATGTCTCCCTTTGCCGTTGCAACGGCGGGGGCTGCCGCCTTTGCCTTTTCGCATATAGCCTTTACGTTTTCAAAAATAGTCATTTTTAAAGCTCCTTTTTAGGAACAAAATATGTGCCTACTGCCTTTCCGTCACATATTTCATAAAGATCAAAGGGTCTTTTTCCGTTCGTGATTATCATTGGGATACCTGCGTCGCCTGCAATTGTTGCGGCTCTCAGCTTTGTGACCATGCCGCCCGTACCAACGGCACTTCCCGCGTCTCCCGCAAAGGAGCTGACGTCGTCAAGACTTTCAACTCTTCCAATAAGACGTGCATTGGGATTTTTGTGAGGGTCTGAATCGTAAAGACCGTCAATATCGGAAAGATTGACGAGAAGATCTGCCCTTGCCACCGCAGCAACGTATGCAGAAAGAGTGTCGTTGTCACCGAACTGCATCTCCTCGTTTGAAACGGAGTCGTTTTCGTTAACGATGGGAATACAGGAAAGCTCAAAGAGCTTAGTGAAGGTGTTTTTGGCAAGCACGAGCCTGTGGGGATCGTCAACAACGTCACGGGTCATAAGTATCTGTCCCACATTGTGACCGTAATCGGAGAAAAGGCGCTCGTATATCTGCATAAGCTCAGGCTGACCCACAGCCGCCAGTGCCTGCTTTTCCTCAAGGGTTCGGTCGCGGTGAGATATGGAGAGCTTTGCCGCTCCTGCCGCAACGGCACCTGAGGAGATGAGAACCACCTCGCATCCTGAGTTTTTTATGTCGGAAAGTGCCCGTACCAGCATCTCGATACGGCGAAGGTTAAGTCTTCCCGTCGTTTCGTGGGTAAGGGTGGAGGAGCCAACCTTTACCGCTATTCTTTTATAGTTAAAAGTTTTTTCCATGGGTGCCTCAAAATCTATGTTTTTTTCAAAAAAATTAGCAATTTGTCTTTAAATTTCTGCCCGAATATATTATAATAGTATGAATAGTTATATAATTGGGATAATTATACCCATTATACCACTGTTTGACCGATTTTCAATACTAATTTTTACGGGAGATAAAAAATGGATAAGAAAAAGTATGAAGTTAAGATCGCGGACATCGATATGAAGATCATTTCCGATGAGAAGGAGGATATAGTTCTTCGCCTTGTAAGCCAGCTTGACAGCCAGATCACAGAGATCACAAAGCAGTCCAGAAACTGCTCAAAGATCGACGCGGCGATCCTCGTTGCCCTTGATCACGCAAGCAACAGAGCAAAGGCAGAGAAGAGAGTGCGCAATCTTGAGGCGCAGATCGCTCTTTATGATGCAAATCTTCGCCGTATGAGAGAAGAGAATATCAAGATGAAGAATGCAATGCTTGGCAATGCTCCTGTTTCCGAGAGCGTTGTGGAGGAGCAGCTCACGATAGAGGAGGCCGCAGCCCCTGAGGAGGCTCCCGCAGAGGAAGAAAAGGCTCATGATATCGCAGAGCTTTTTGAAAAAGCAGCACCTGCGCCCGAAGTACCTGCGGAAAAGGCTGAGGAAAAGCCTGTTGATCGCGCAGACAAGCTTCGTATGATCGAAAACCTGTTGAGAAGAAACTGATTTCTTCTCAGATAAAAGAGAAGAGAGAATAGATAAAAGAAAATGAAGATTTCCGCCCGAGCGGAAATCAACAAAAACTTTTCACTTTTCACTCTTCACTATTATCTATTACTTTATGAAAGGGGGTTACGTATGATGAAAAAGCCTGAGCTTCTGGCTCCCGCAGGATCAAGAGCGGCACTGGAAGCGGCAATAGAGGGCGGAGCAGATGCCGTGTATCTCGGCGCTTCTCAGTTCAATGCCAGAATGAGAGCTGAAAATTTTGACTCTCAGAGTATGAGAGATGCCATATCTCTCTGCGCAGCTTACGGCGTTAAAACCTACGTTACCCTCAATACCCGTCTTTTCGATTCCGAGCTTTCCGAGGCGCTCTCTCTTTGCGCATCCCTTTACAATGACGGCGTCAGCGCCCTTATCGTTGCGGATATGGGAATCGCATCTCTCATAAAAAAGCATATTCCCGACCTTGAGATACACGCAAGCACTCAGCTTACGGGGCATAATCTCGGAGACTGCATAGCTCTTCGGGATGCGGGGTTTTCAAGAATGGTGTGCCACCGTGAGATCACGAGGGAAGGGCTCTTTGATCTTTGCAAGAGCTCGCCAATTGAGATAGAAATGTTTATTCACGGAGCTTACTGCGTGTCTGTGTCGGGGCAGTGCCTTATGAGTGCCGTAATGGGCGGCAGAAGCGGAAACCGCGGAGAGTGCGCTCAGCCCTGCCGTCAGCCCTATACCAAGGGCGGCTGCAAGGGATACCCCATAAGCCTTAAGGATATGTGCCTTGCCTCGAGCATTACGGATATCATTGCGTCCGGCGTTGCTTCCTTGAAGATCGAAGGACGGCAGAAGCCCCCCGAATACGTATACGGAGTTACGAGGATATACCGTCGCCTTCTTGACGAAGAAAGAAACGCAACAGCAGAGGAGCTTGACGCTTTAAAGCGTATATTCAGCCGCGACGGCTTTTCCGACGGATATTTCAGGGGCGACCACAGAAATATGAGAGGCGTGCGCACCTACGACGATTATCTGGAAATGGATAAATCAAAGTTCCCAGGCATCAAGAGAAAAGCCCCCCTTGACGTGACCCTTACCGCCGTTGCAGGAAAGCCTGCCTCCTTTGAGGCAAGAACTGCCCAAAAGAGCTTTACCGCAGTCGGCGATACGGTCAATGCGGCAGAAAACGTTGCTCCCCTTACAGAAGCGGGAGCTGCAAAGAATTCTTCCCGTCTCGGAAGCACCCCTTTTGAGCTGAGAAGCTTTGAGTTTATTACCGATAATAACGCGGCCCTCACTCTTTCTCAGGTAAACGCTTTGAGAAGAGAGGCGGTTGAGGGATTGCTTTCCATTGAAAGAGAAGCAGTGGCTGTTCCTGCAATTGAAGCAAACAAGGGAAAAAAGCCAAGGGAGGAAATCATATATACGGCAGAGTTTATTTCAAAGGATCAGATAACGCCCCTGTCAAGAGAGTTTTTCTCCCGTATCTATCTGCCCTACGGCGCCCATACGGATGAGCTTGATATATCTCTCCCCCCTTATACGCCCGACGGCAAGGAGGAGGACATGTGGAAAGAAGTCGGTGGCAGGAGAGTCCTTGCACATACAACGGGACAGCTCCGTCGCGCAAAAGAGGAATGCTCAGAGGTTGGCGCTTCTCTCAGAATGAACGTGTTTAATTCTATGGCGGCAGAGTATTATGCCTCTCTCGGGGCTGACTTTCTGACCCTTGCACCGGAGCTCAGACGGGCGCAGATGAGGGATATATCTTCTCCCGTGCCCTGCGGTTCTGTAGTATACGGAAGACTGCCTCTTATGCTCACTGTCAGATGCGCTATCTCCGATGGAAATTGCAAAAAGTGCAATAAACGGGAGATATGTACTTCCACTCTTACGGACAGACACGGTACTGACTTTCCGATGTATGGTATGCCCGACTGCACGAACGTGATCTATAACAGCTTCCCCATTTATATGGCGGATAAAAAGGCAGACCTTAAGGCTACAGGGATAACGGTGTATCACTTCATCTTCACTGATGAAACACCTGAGGAGTGCGACCGCATCATAGGAGCATATATGAACGGCATGTCTCCCAAGGACCCCGAGAGGATAAGAAGAATAAAGTAATACGAACGCTTTGATATAATATATAGGACCCAATGGGTAAAGTTTCTTTGCTTCTTTCTTTTCAAAGAAAGAAGAGAAAGGATCATAAATGGAAAAAGTCACTCTTAAGATAAAGTATCTCTGTGAGGGTATGGAGCCCCTTCGATATATTGACGGCAAGTCCGACTGGATAGACTTGAGATGCGCTGAGACCGTTGAACTGAAAAAAGATGAATTCAAGCTTCTTCCTTTGGGAATTGCGGTAAAGCTCCCCGAGGGGTATGAGGCTCATATCGTTCCCCGTTCATCCACCTATAAGAATTTCGGTATCATTCAGACCAACCATATGGGTGTAGTCGACGAGAGCTACTGCGGCGACGGCGACCAGTGGTATATGCCTGCCTATGCTATGAGAGATACGAGGATCGAAAAGGGAGACCGCATCTGCCAGTTCAGAATAATGCGTCATCAGCCCGCCATTGACTTTGAAGAGTGCGAAACTCTCGGTTCTCCCGACCGAGGCGGAATCGGCTCTACAGGTACGAAATAATGAATGAAAAAAAGCTCATACTTGCGTCTGCTTCTCCCAGAAGGCGCGAGATACTTGAAAGCGCGGATTTTGTGTTTTCTGTCATATCTCCCGAGTGTGATGAGGTAAAGGAGGGGCTTTCTCCCGAAGAGCTGACGGTGGAAAACTCCAAAAGAAAGGCCGATGCGGCCCTTAAAATGGCAGAGGGAGTAATTATCTGCGCGGATACAGTGGTAAGCCTTGAGGGGAAGATCCTGGGCAAGCCGCGGGATATTGAGGATGCGAAGGAGATGATCCGCTCTCTTTCGGGAAAGACTCACAGTGTTATAACGGGCTATACCGTCACAGACGGAGAGCGCACAGTCAGCGGATACGTGGAAACAAAGGTGGTAATGCGCCCACTCTTTGATGATGAGATAGAGGCGTACGTAGAAAAGAAGCGCCCTCTTGATAAGGCGGGAGCTTACGGAATACAGGAGGCGGCGGGAATGTTCGTTTCCGAAATAGTCGGAGACTACTATAACGTGGTAGGACTTCCGCTTTGTGAAATTGTGAAAATACTGCGCGAGAGCTTCGGCATCTCGGCATTTATGAAATAAATAGCAATGTATTGATATTGAGTGTATGTGAGAGACTCTACTCCTTTGTGTCATCCTGAGCGGAGTAAACATCATAGTATGATGTTTACGTAGTCGAACCATCCCATTGGATGGTGCCCCGAAGGGGCAGGATCCGGCGGTAGTAATATTTAGGATTTGAGTTATCCTGTCGCAAGATCCAAACGCTTCGCATTTGCCCTACGGGTTTCGACTCCGGTATCTCGCAAGGCGAGCCACCTCCGCTCAAGATGACGCGAGGTGGAGTGAGCAATAAGGCAAAATATAATTAAAAATAGCTTATAATACTATCTGTCTGCCATTGTGGTAGAGAAATGGAGAAAATTATGGGAAAATATATAGGTATTGACCTTGGAACTGCAAATACTATAGTATACGTCCGCGGCAAGGGCATCGTTCTTCGTGAGCCCTCAGTTGTAGCTGTAGAGCAGAGATCCAAGAAGGTAGTGGCTGTGGGTAACGATGCAAAGCTTATGCTGGGCAAGACCCCCGGCTCCATTACGGCTATGCGCCCCTTGAAGGACGGCGTTATTGCGGAATTTGATTTTACCACGGATATGCTCCGTGATTTCTTCAAGAAGGCTTCGGGTACTACTGTTTTCAGCAGACCCAAGGTCCTTGTTTGCGTTCCCTACGGCGTTACTGAGGTTGAGAAGAGAGCCGTTGAGGACGTGGCTCTTGAGGCAGGCGCACAGTCCGTTGCTCTTATCGAGGAGCCTATAGCGGCGGCTATCGGCAGCGGACTTCGGGTTGAGGATGCGAGAGGAAGCATGATCGTTGATATAGGCGGCGGTACCACTGAGGTTGCAGTTCTTTCTCTTGGCGGCATCGTTCTTTCAACCTCTCTCAGAACAGCGGGAGATGAGATCGACGACGCGATCGTTCAGTATATCAAGAAGAAATATAATATACTTATCGGTGAGATCACAGCCGAAATGCTGAAAAAGAAGATCGGCAGCGTTCATCCCGCAGTTGACCGCGGCGTAATGGAGATACGGGGCCGTAACCTTCTTAACGGACTTCCCGCCATCATCAACGTAAGCTCTGCCGAGATAAGAGAGGCTATGCACGAGCAGGTGGTTCATATTATCGAGGCTATCAGAAATACTCTTGAAAATACACCTCCCGAGCTTTCCAGTGATATCTATGACTCAGGAATCATGCTTGCAGGCGGCGGTGCAATGCTTGGCGGTCTTGACGCTCTCGTGACCCACGTTACGGGTATCCGCGCAACGATTGCAAAATCCCCTCTTGACTGCGTTGCTATCGGTATCGGTCACGTTATCGAGAATGCCGCCGAGGGAGACGGAGTTCAGTACAGAAACAGAAGCTCAAGATAAGAAAAAATCGTAAAGGAGGCGCACGATGAAAAGCTTTTTCAGGTCAAAATTTTTTACCGTAACGGTTATCGTTGCGCTGTGTCTGGTCATAGTCCCTTCCGTGTTTTATTCAATGGGTATCGGCGGAGTTCTCAAGGATGCGGTGAACGTAGTCTTTTCACCTGTGCAGAAGGCGTTTAATTATTGCACCGATGCGATTGACGGCTTTGTTTCTTTTTTCACGGAGTTTGACCGTATATCAGAGGAAAACCGCGCTCTTCGGGAAGAGATCGCCTCTCTTAAGGACAGAATAAGCCGTGCTGAGGAAACGGAAGAGATGAACGAGTGGCTTTATGATTATCTGGAGCTTAAGCGTGAGCATACGGATTATAAATTCGTTCCCGCCACGGTAACAGGCGGCGAGGGCGGCAATTATATGACGGTGTTCCTTCTTGATAAGGGATATGCTCAGGGTGTCAGAAAGGATATGCCCGTCGTGACTGACAGCGGCATCGTTGGCTATATCTGCGAGGTGGGAACCACCTGGTCAAAGGCGGTCACCATCCTTGAGGCGGGAGGCGCTGTTGGCGCATACGTGGAAAGAAGCGGAGAGCAGGGCGTTATCGAGGGCAATTTTGAGCTTTCCGAAAAGGGTGTATGCAAAATGTCATACCTTTCGGCAGATGCTGATATTCAGGTAGGTGACAGAATAGTCTCCTCGGGATACGGAAGCGTTTATCCGAGAGGACTTGTTATCGGTACGGTGGAGTCTGTTGAAAAGGATAGTGTAAGCCGTTCACTTTTAGTAACGGTCAGACCTACAGCAGACCTTTCAGAAATTGAAAAGCTTATGATCATTACTGAATATGAAACCTACACAGAACAGTCAGAATGAAAAAAAGAAGGGCGCGCCTAAAAGAAAGAGTGAGTGGCAGATACCCGAGAGAACTCAGGTGATAATAACTCCCGGTGCTGCAAAAAGCATTGAGGAAGCACAAAGCAAGGGCGTTGCTCCAAAAATAAAAAGTGACAGGCCCCCCGTCAAAGTCCCGCCGAAGGCGCCTGTAACTAATAATAAGAATGCAGAGATCATAAAGCAGAGCGAGGGCGGCAGTGTCCCGCCTGCAAGGCCAAGGAATACAGGAGCAACTCCTCAAAAAAAGGAGCAGACAGCTCCTCCGACTCTTAAGGAGGCTGTAATTGCTGAGCTTAAGGACAGGATAAGGACTTTAAGATTAAGCATTCAGGTCAATTCCGAGGATATAATAAAGGGCGTGATCTGCGCGTCACTGCTTATTACCTTTGCCCTTTTGCAAACAACGTTTTTCCACCGCTTTGACCCCTTTGGCAAGGTACCGGACCTGATGCTTGTCTTTGTGCTTGCCGTGGGTGTTTATGAGGGGGAGAAATGGGGTATCATCGCAGGCCTCAGCTCCGCCTTTATTATACAGGCCCTTGGAGGCAGCGGAATGGGTCCTGATCTTATGCCTATTCTTTATATGCCCGCAGGATGTATGGCGGGACTTTTATCAAAATATTATCTGAGACACACCTTCCCTGTAAATGCTGCGTATATCTTAATCGTAACGTTTATAAAAGAGATATTTACAGTCATCTCGGCCGTAATGTGTCTTAATGCGACCCTTGGGGATATTATATTGAAGATAGCACTGCCTGAGTATTTTTCAACGGTGCTTGTTTCTCCCATACCGTTCTTGACGGTATGGCTCGTGTTCAAGAAATTCCATAAGACCCGCGCTCAGAGAACGGATGCTGCAGGGGAATAAAAATTTAAAGGAGGTTACGGTATGAAGCGAAAAAGAGAGCATTACTATCGCTATATTCTCATAGGCTTGTTTTATATTGTAGTCTGCCTTATTTTTATTGCCCGACTTATCAATATCCAGATCGCGGGACAGGACTATTATCAGGAGTCCTACAGTGACGGATATTATCGCCGTACTGCCACCATACAGGCTCAGCGCGGCGAGATATATGACAGGAACGGAAATCTTCTGGTGTCAAATGAGTATACCTACAGCCTTTATCTTGAATCGGGAAGCTTTCCGTATGATAATGACGACAAAAACAAGCTCATCCTTGACCTTTTGTCTCTCGCTAAAGAATTCGGAGAATACGACGGATTTGAACGCCCTGATGATCCCTTTACAAGAAAGGACGGAGCAACTGCCCTTGATGAGGACTTTATGAAAAAGACCTACGGCAAGAGGCTGACAAAGCTCCTTTTGGAGCTTGGCTTTGAGCAGGACAGTGAGGAGGAGGGTGGCTGGGAAAAAGCTGATAAAGATGAGATGTATGACACTCTTCTCAGCCGATACGGCCTTTGCGATGAGGACGGAGCACCAAAATATTCAAATAGTGATACTGAGCTTCTTTTCAGAATCCGCCTTGATATGGAGCTTTCCTATTTTTCTCCCGTAGAGCCCTATACGCTTATTCGTGACGTTGACGTCAAGTTTATCCAGGCGGCAAAGGAAGGCCACGTGCGGGGTATTGCTGTCAGCTGTGACGCTGTCCGCGTGTATAATTATCCCGGATATGCCTCCCATATGCTTGGCAGAACAGGTAAGATAATGGCGGAAAACGCCCAGTATTATACAGATAAGGGATATAAGCTCAACGCTATAGTAGGCACCAGCGGCGCCGAGGCGGCATTTGAGGATTACCTCCACGGTGAGGACGGAACTCTTACCATTGTTGAGGATGAATACGGAAACGTTGTTGATACCTATGTGTCAAAGGAGCCAAAGCCCGGTCAGGACGTTTATCTGACTATAGATATCGAGCTTCAGATGGATGCGGAGGACGCCCTCAAATCAAATATCGAGCTTATCGTTGCAAACGGTCTTGCAGATGATCGGGAGCTTTCCGGTGAGGATGCCAATGCGGGAGCTCTTTCAGCTATAGAAAAGAAAACGGGCGCAGTCCTTGCTCTGGCGTCATACCCCACGTATGACCTTTCAACCTTTAATGAGGATTATGCTTCTCTTCGCGAGAATGAAGATTCTCCTCTTTTCTTCCGTGCCCTTGAGGGTACCTACGCTCCCGGTTCCACCTTTAAGCCCGGAGTTGCAGTTGCGGCACTTCAGGAGGGGATAATATCTCCTTATTCAGAGATCGTGACAGAAGGTCAATATAAGTTTTATGATGACTTTCAGCCTTCTTGCTGGATATATGCTCCCAGATACGGCTATGGACGCCACGGCTCAATAAACGTGTCTGAGGCAATACAGGTATCCTGTAACTACTTTTTTTATGATATCGGCAGACGCTTGACTATAACAAACATAACCAAATACAGCAAAGGATTTGGCCTCGGTGAGCCTACGGGAATAGAGCTTCCCGAAAAGACGGGTATCCTTGCGGGCCCTGCAGAGAGAGAGGCAAGCGGAGACACGTGGTTTGACGGCGATACCCTTGCCGCGGCCATCGGTCAGTCCGACCACCTTTTCAATCCTTTGCAGATCAGCGTTTACGTTGCAACTCTGCTTAACGGAGGAACCAGATATTCCGCTCATCTTCTTCACGAGGTGAGAGAGTACGACGGTACCGTTGTTTATACGAGAGAGCCTGAGGTCATAGCGTCCATAGCTCTGGATGCGAACGCTGTTTCCACGGTAAAGTACGCAATGAAGGACGTTACGGAGAACGGAAGCGCGGCGCGAGTATTTGTAAATTACCCCATAGTGATCGGCGGTAAAACGGGTACTGCGCAGGTAACGAAGACCTCCTCGGATAACGCTCTTTTCACGGCCTTTGCCCCCTTTGACGATCCTGAGATAGTAACAACGTGCATCATTGAGCACGGCGCAAACGGTACGGACGCAGGCTTTGCTATTCGCGACGTATTTGACAGCTATTTCGGCCTCAATGAGGAAGAGGATGACGGGGGCGATACCTCAGACGACGAAAATACTACAGACGAAGATAACACAAATGAAGATAACTGATAAAAAAAGAGCCCTTGTTGCAGTGGAGGAGCTTAAAAAGCTTTATCCCGATGCACAGTGCTCTCTTGAAAGCGGCGGAGACCCGTGGCGCCTTCTCGTTATGGCAAGGCTGTCAGCTCAGTGCACCGACGAGAGAGTAAACATAGTCTGTCGGGACCTTTTCAGAGAGCTGCCAACGGCAAACGCTATGGCAGCAGCTCCCGTAGAGCAGATAGAGGGACTTATAAAGTCCTGCGGCCTTTACAGAGGAAAGGCAAAAAGCATAAAGGAGTTTTCCGAGATACTTGTGAGAGACCACGACGGGTGCGTTCCCGATACTATGGAAGAGCTTCTCGCCCTTCCCGGAGTTGGGCGAAAGATCGCAAATCTCATTCTTGGAGACGTATTTAAAAAGGGCGGCATCGTTGCGGATACTCACTGTATGCGCATTTGCGGTCGCCTTGGGTTTTATCCCGAGGGGCAGAAGGACCCGCTAAAAACAGAAAGAATTATGACACCTATTATTCCAAAAGAGGAGCAGAGCGATTTTTGCCATCGCATCGTGCATTTCGGTCGTGATGTTTGCACGGCACGAAGCCCGAAGTGCGGCGAATGCCCCCTCTCAGAGGTGTGTTTACATAATAATAAAAGTCAAAAATCAGGTAAAACCTCCCTTGCGTCATCCTGAGCGAAGGTGGCCAATAGCCACCGAAGTCGAAGTTTTGCTTTAGCAAAACCAACGGTGCATAGCATCGTTGGGATCTCGCAACAAGGATACTAAAAACCATGTACTTTATTTATATTCTGACTAATGTATCAAACAAGGTCATGTATGTAGGCGTGACAAACGATTTGAGAAGACGTATTACTGAACATAAACAAGGCTTGTGTGCTGATAATAGCTTTACAAAAAGATATAGAGTGACAAAGCTTGTATATTTTGAATCTTTCCCCGATCCGCAAACTGCCATTAGGAGAGAAAAACAGTTGAAGCATTGGGCGAGAGAAAAGAAAGATAACTTGGTTTCCGATTTTAACAGCAATTGGGAAGATTTGTTTAATAAATTGCCCCTTTAATCTGTCGCGAGATCCAAATGCTTGGCATTTGCCCTACGGGTTTCGACTCCGGTATCTCGCAAGGCGAGCCACCCCGCTCAAGATGACGCGAGGTGGAGTAATTTTCCTACAAAATCAAACAAATAAAAGGCTTTCGCAAGCAAGTGCGATGGGCTTTTCCTTTAGGCATCAAATCTTGGTTTGATGGTGAGAATTGTAAATTGCGGCAGTACTCCCCCCGCTGTCATCCTGAGCGTAGCAAACGCCACAGTGCGGCGTTTGCGAAGTCGAACCATCCCATAGGATGGTGCCCCGAAGGGGCAGGATCTAGCGGTAGTAATATTTAGGATTTTAGTTGTTCAGTCGCGAGATCCAAATGCTTGGCATTTGCCCTACGGGTTTCGACTCCGGTATCTCGCAGGGCGAGCCACCTCCGCTCAAGATGACGCGAGGTGGGGATGGGCTTCAGCATAAGAATGATATATAAAGGAAAGAGATAAGAAAGGATTATAAAATGAAAAAAGAACAAAATTGCCGCCTTGGTAAGGTTGGCGGACAGGCGGTCCTTGAGGGCGTAATGATGAAGAGCGGAGATGACGTTGCTCTCGCAGTGCGTAAGGAGGACGGCACAATAGAGGTAAAAAGATCAAAGCACGTTTCCATAAGAAAAAAGCATAAGATATTGAATATTCCCCTTATTCGCGGATGCGTAAATATGGTGGAAACACTTATTATGTCCATGGGAACTCTTGAGGATTCCGCCAATATGATCGGCCTTGACGAGACCGAGGACGAGACTAAGTTTGAAAAGTGGCTCCGTAAAAAGTTCGGCGATAAGCTTATGAACGTTATTATGGGCATCGGTATGGTGCTTGGCGTAATAATGTCTGTGGGACTTTTCGTTATCCTTCCCAATCTTGTAACAATGGGACTTAATGCCCTTTGCAAGCATTTCTGGGACTTTACTCTTCCCAGCTTTGCACAGAATGCCATCTCCGGAGTTATGCGTATTGCCATCTTCGTTGCTTATATCCTTCTCGTTTCTCTTATGAAGGATATCCGCCGCACCTTTGAGTATCACGGAGCTGAGCATAAATCCATTGCCTGCTATGAGGCAGGTGAGGAGCTCACCCCTGAAAACGCAATGAAATATTCCCGTCTCCATCCCCGTTGCGGCACAAGCTTTATTATAGTTATTCTTATAATCTCAATTCTTGTAACGGCTTTCATCAACTGGAACACTTGGCCGAAGATCGCTATAATGCTTACGAAGATCGCAATGATCCCCGTTATCGTGGGTATCGGCTTTGAGTTCCTTATGTGGGCGGGAAAGCATCCCAACTGGCTCACCCGTATTCTTTCCGCACCCGGCCTCTGGATGCAGAAGGCTACCACAAAGGAGCCTGACCGAGATCAGCTTGAAGTAGCTATTGCCGCCCTCAAGAACGCAATGCCTGCGGAATTCCCCGAGGTCCTTGAAGAAGAAAAGTGCGAGGAAGACGGCGAAGCAGAAGCAGAAGTAGAAGAAAACGAAGAAAACAGTGACGTTCAGTGAGATCTGTGATAAGCTCGCCTGTGGGGGAGTTGAAAGCCCTGCATTTGAAGCGGCAGAGCTTATCTGTCATTTTGAAAGAGTGAGCCGAGCGCTTGTAAGATTCGGCGATTATTCCTCCGCAGAGCTCATTTCGGCTGTGGAAAGACGCACTCAGGGAGAACCGCTGCAGTATATAATCGGCGAGTGGGACTTTTTCGGGTATACCTTCAAGGTTTCCCCCGCCTGCCTTATTCCCCGCGCGGATACGGAGCTTCTTTGCGAGTATATTTGTAAAAATGCTCCTGTGGGCGGAGTATTTGCAGACCTTTGCACGGGAAGCGGTTGTATTGCAATTGCAGCTCTCAAGGAGCGCCCCGACCTTCGGGCAGTAGCAGTTGAGCTTTATCCCGAGACCTTGGAGCTTGCCCGTGAAAACGCGCACCTTCTCGGAGTGTCCGACAGGATAGAGTTTGTCCTCGGGGATGCGACGGAGGATATCCTTTCGGGAGAATTTGATATGATAGTATCAAATCCCCCTTACGTTACGGCAGAAGAAATGCAGGATATCACAAGAGAGGTAGAAAAGGAGCCCCGCCACGCTCTGACTGACGGCGGCGACGGCCTTTCGATAATAAGAAAAATAATCGAGCATTCTCCCGCCCACCTGAAGGACGGTGGTGCTCTTGCCATTGAATTCGGCTGGAAGCAGGGAAATGCTATGAGAGAGATCGCCAATGAAAACGGTCTTTTCTGCAATATCCTTCGTGATATTGAGGGAAGGGACAGAGTGGCGGTCATTAAAAAGACAGAGGAAAAATTATGAGACATATAGAAATACTTGATACCACCCTCCGCGACGGTGAGCAGACCCCCGGAGTAAGGTTCAGCCTGTCCCATAAGATCGAAATAGCAAAGCAGCTTGACCGCCTTGGTGTCGACTGCATCGAGGCGGGCTTTCCCGCATCCTCAAATGGGGATTTCGATGCGGTGGCTGCAATCAGCCGTGAGGTGGGATGCGCGGTACAGGCCCTTGCGAGAGCTACGAAAAACGATATAGACTGCGCCGCTGAAGCCTTGAAGGAAGCAAAGCATCCCATAATCCACGTTTTTATTGCAACAAGCGATCTTCATCTTGAGTATAAGCTGAAGATGACGAGAGAAGAGGCCCTTGACCATATTTCAGAGTCTGTGGCATATGCAAAGAGCCGCTGCGAGAGAGTGCAGTTTTCTCCCGAGGATGCAACGAGATCAGACAGAGAGTTTCTGGCAAAGGCAGTAAAGCGAGCTGTGGATGCGGGAGCTGATATAATCAATATCCCCGACACCGTGGGATATACCGTACCCTCGGAATACGCAGATCTTGTTCGCTATCTTTTGGATAACGTGGAGGGACTTTCAGATAAGGTCCTCTGCGTTCACTGCCATAACGATCTTGGTCTTGCCGTTGCAAACAGCCTTTGCGCTGTAGCTGCGGGAGCTACCCGTATCGAGTGCACTGTGAACGGACTTGGAGAGAGAGCGGGAAATGCTTCTCTTGAGGAGATAGTTATGGCCCTGAGAGTCCGCCGTGATATTACGGGGGCGGATACGGCCATTAACACAAAGGAGATACTCAGAACAAGCCGTATGGTATCATCCCTTTCCGGTGTTGATATTGCTCTTAACAAGCCCGTGGTAGGCAGTAATGCCTTTTCACATGAGTCGGGCATTCATCAGCACGGCATTATGGAAAACCGCCGCACCTATGAGATAATGGACCCTGAGGAGATAGGTCTTGATAAGAGCACTCTTGTTCTCGGCAAGCTCAGCGGACGCCATGCATACAGCGAGCGTATAGAAAAGCTGGGCTATAGCCTTGACGGCGCGGGAATAGATGCAACCTTTAACCGCTTCAAGGAGATAGCATCAAAGAAGGTTGCGGTAACGGACAGCGATATAAGAGCAATAGTAAACGAGTATCTTGACGGACTTGAGGGTAAATACTGGATAGAGACCTTCCAGATACAGTCTGGAAATCATATGAAGGCAATGGCGCTGGTGTCCCTTAAGGACAGAGTGACAGACAGGGTATTTACCGAGTCTGCTCCCGGAGAGGGCCCTATCGATGCCGCCTTCAATACCATAAACAGAATAGCAAACGCAGAAAGCGTAGTGCTTGAATCCTATGATCTGAAGGCCGTCACCGAGGGTGCCGACGCTCTCGGAGAGGTAAAGGTGAAGATCACCTCAAATAACGGCTCCTTTACGGGCCGCGGTGTTTCCACCGACGTTATCAAGGCAAGTATAAAGGCATACGTCAACGCCATTAATAAGTGGACGAGGGCGAAGGGTTAAATATACATATGAAGCTTGAAATATACGATACTACCCTCAGGGAGGGGGAGCAGAGTGCTGCGGTCTCCTTTACCCGTGAGGATAAAATTAAAATAATAAAGGCTCTGGACTCTCTCGGTGTATCCTTCATCGAGGCGGGAATGGTGACGAGCGAGGAGGACGTTTCCTTTTTTGATAAGGTGGCAGACCTCTCTCTTGAGTGCGCACACCCTGTAGCATTCGGCGCTACCTGCCGTCCCTTTGAAAGGGCTGAGGATTGCGCGGCTCTTTCTATGCTTGCGAGAGTGAAGACCGATACGGTGTGTATTTTCGGAAAGAGCTGGGACTATCAGGTGGATACCGTCCTCGGTACAACCAAGGAAGAAAACCTGAGAATGATACGTGATTCCATAAGTTTCCTTGTTTCAAGAAATAAGACCGTATTTTTCGATGCGGAGCATTTCTTTGACGGATACTCGGATGACTCGCAGTACGCCATTAAAGTGCTTGAGACCGCAAAAGAAGCGGGTGCTGAGCGAATCATTCTTTGCGATACAAACGGAGGTATGCTTCCCGATATTATCGGCTTGGCTTCAGCCCGTATTGCAAAGCTGTTCCCCGGACAGGTGGGCATCCATTGCCATAACGATCTTGGTATGGCAGAGGCGTGTACCGTATCTGCAGTGCTCAGCGGAGCCGTACAGGTGCAGGGAACGGTTTCGGGAATCGGCGAGCGATGCGGAAATGCGAACATAAATACCCTCATTCCCATTCTTCAATTGAAGCTGGGATTTGACTGCATCGGGGATAGGATCGCCTCTCTAACTTCCACTGCGCGTTACATAAATGAAACAGCAAACCGCACCTTTGACGAAAAGGAGCCCTTTGTGGGCGGCTATGCCTTTACTCATAAGGCGGGAATGCATATAGACGGGGTTATGAAAAGCCCCCGCACCTTTGAGCACGTTTCTCCCGAGGCTGTGGGCAATTTGCGTAATATCGTCATAAGCTCCCTTTCGGGCAGAAGCGCAATGGCTGATAAGATGGCGAAGATATATCCCCATCTTGACAGAAACAGTCCCGAGGTGGCTATAGCTCTTGAATCCGTACGCAAAAAAGAGACGGCGGGATATACCTATGAGGATGCCGAGGCATCCCTTGCCCTTGTCATAAAGGAAGCTCTCGGTATGAGAAAGAACTATTTTGATCTTCTCCATTTCAAGGTCATGACAGACGAGGATGCCGCAGGCGGCGAGAGCGCCTTTGATAAGATGCGCTCCACGGCTCTTATTAAAATATCCGTAGACGAAAAGGAAGAGCTGGCGGCGGCTGAGGGCAACGGTCCCGTAAACGCAATGGACAAGGCTCTCAGACAGGTGCTTTCAGCCTTTTACCCTGTTATTGATAATATGAAGCTTACGGACTTTAAGGTGCGCGTTTCCAGCGGAGGCGCCACTGCATCCGTTGTTCGCGTTGTTATCGAGTCTACAGACGGACGAAGCGTATGGCGTACCGTTGGTGTTTCCCCCGATATTATCAACGCAAGCTGGCAGGCACTTCGCGATTCCGTTGAATATATGCTTGATATGAATAATTTATAAGAGGTGCGAAAATGAAAAAACAGCCTGTACAGGTATCCCCCCGCGAGCTTGCAAAGGCAAGATATAATTCAGCCAGAGTAAATCTTCTTCTGATGCTTATACTCACTGCAGTAAATATTGTGCTTTTGTTTGTGAATTCCGGTTATATGCTTCTGTTTTCCGCAACGGTGCCCTATCTTATAGTGGCGTTCAGCGGTATGTCTAATATGATCGAAGGAATTGTGGTGAGCGTATGTATTGCCGCAATCATTGTTCTTGTCTATTTCCTTTGCTGGATATTCTCAAAAAAGAGCTATGGCTGGATGATAGCAGCACTTGTTCTTTTCTCAATAGACACGGTCGTTCTGGTAGCATTTTACGTGTTCGCAGGTGAGTTTTCCGGCATACTTGATTTTGTGATCCACGCACTTGTGCTTTACTATCTCATAATTGGAACGGTAAGCGGAGTAAAGCTTTCCCGCCTTCCCGAGGAGGAAGAGACAGTAGAGGAAGAAGCAGTAACAGAAGAAGAGTAAATCAGAATAAAAACGGATAGAATGAGATCTCATTCTATCCGTTTTTTTGTTTAAATTAATTTTGAGGTGAAGGGCTGATACGCAGAAACTTTTTTGAGAAAAAGTTTCCGCACCTTCAAAAAACTTTGAAAAAACAGTATTTTTTGAAGTTTTTTGGGGGCAAAAAGCCTTCGCATAATAGATCAAAGCAAGCTTATAAGATACTCAACGGCCTCGGGGGGAGTTGCCCAGCTTGTGGTGATACGGACAAGGGAGTTACCTTCACCCATAGGGCCCCAGTTATCAAGGACTACTTTATCTGAAAGTTCTTCAAGCTTTTCGTCGTTCATAATAAAGAACTGCTGATTTGTGGGAGAATCGTTATAGGGCTCGTATCCCTTCTCGATCATAGCACCTCTGAGGTGTATTGCAAGACTGACCGCGTGTGCGGCGATGCTCTCATATAGTCCGTCTGAGAAAAGCTCGTCAAACTGGATACCAAGCATTCTGCCCTTTGCAAGAAGGGCGCCGTGCTGCTTTATCTCCGTAAAGAAGCAGGGGGAAATGGAAGGGTCGGGGAATACTACAGCCTCGCCGAAAAGGGCGCCGCACTTTGTTCCGCCGATATAGAAGGCGTCGCAGTATCTTGCAATAACGGGAAGCGTAACGTCGCTGTCCTCTGCCGCAAGACCGTATGCAAGGCGGGCGCCGTCAAGAAACAGCCTCATGCCGTATCTGTCGCAGACTCCTCTGAGCCTTCTTATCTCCTCCTCGGTGTATAGCGTACCATACTCGGAGGGGTGGGATATGTATATTGCTCCGGGGCGCACCATATGAGTGTTGGTGGCATCGGCATAAAATGATGCCATATAGTATTCAGCCGCCGAAGGGTCTACCTTGCCGTTAACGGCGGGGATAGTTATGACCTTGTGACCTGAATATTCAATAGCTCCCGCCTCGTGAACGCTGACGTGGCCCGTGTCGGCGGCGAGAACGCCCTCGTAGCCGCGAAGAATGGAATCCAGCACCGTGTAGTTTGCCTGAGTTCCTCCAACGAGGAAATATACTGCCGCGTCGGGGCAGTGGCAGGCGGATCTGATCTTTTCTTTGGCAGAAAAGCAGATCTCATCGGCGCCGTATCCGGGAGTCTGGGAAAGATTTGTTTCTGTAAGTCTTTTGATTATATTTTCGTGTGCACCCTCAAGATAGTCGCAATTAAATCTGTACATAGCTTTATCCTTTATATGATTTTTCTTTTTTCAAGTGTTCGTGAAAGCAGCACTGCAAGAAGTGCAAAGCAGAGGTCCTTAATGATAAACCCAAGGCTCGAGGTGAGAAATGCTGCTCCGATGCCCACATCGGTAACGAATGAATACCATAGCACACCGAAAAGGTGGCATAAAATAAGGCCGGGAACGCAAAGGGCAATGCGCCAAAAAAGCTTTTTTTCCTTTCCGAGCCCCGCAAAAAAGGCAAGGGGAAGAAATCCTACAATAAATCCTCCCGTAGGCCCGGCCATTACTCCGGCTCCTCCCTGAAATCCCGTAAAAACGGGAAGACCGATGCAGCCCAGAGCAATATAGACAAGAACGGAGACAGCTCCTCTCCACTTGCCGAGAGCCGATCCCGAAAGGCACACTGCAAAGGTTTGAAAGGTCAGGGGAACTGTGAGAAAGGGAAGTGGTATCTGCCAAACTGAAATAGCAGCTATCATTGCCGCCATAAGGCCAACGAAGGCTGTGCTTTTGATCCTTGAATTCATAATAACCTTGTTTTTATTCTTTATTAAACATATTTTATACTATCCAAAAGTGTATGTCAATAGAAAAAAGCACTGCAAGGGAAGGCCACACAACGGAAATGTGAACTGAAAAAACAGTAAAAAATCACAGAATGTTCACATTTCACTCAGCTGAATTTTAGATGAGGATGCTATCATTCAAGCAAGAACACAGAGCGGAGGAAGTATGGCGTTCAAAACGGTATTTAACAGATATGAGCTGAAATATATGCTGACAGAAGAGCAAAAGGCCCGTCTGCTTTCGTATATGTCTCAGTATACAGTCCCCGACAAATATAAAAACAGCACCATACGCAACGTATATTTCGATACGGAAAGCTACCGTCTTATACGCCGCTCCATGGAAAAGCCGAAATATAAGGAAAAGCTGAGGATACGAAGCTACGAAAAGGCCCTTGACGACAGCACGGTTTTTGTTGAGATCAAAAAGAAATACGATCACGTGGTGTATAAAAGGCGCCTGTATATGACAGAAAACGATGCAATGCAGTGGATATGTAACGGTAAGCAACCCGCAGAGCGGTCTCAGATCGGAGATGAGATAGACTATTTTATCTCATTTTACAGGAGCCTGCACCCGACCGTGTTTTTGTCCTATGACAGGGAAGCTTTCGTGTCAGTCTTGGCCGACGATCTTCGTATCACATTTGATACGGATATTCGGGCTCGGCTTTCCGATCTTTCCTTGCGACATGCCCCGGGAGGAGAGCTCCTGCTTCCCGAGGGTAGGGTTCTTATGGAAATAAAGACTGCAGGGGCAATACCCTTGTGGCTATGTCGCTTTCTTTCAGAGGAGCGTCTTTATAAAACGTCGTTCTCAAAATACGGGACGGCATACGAAAAGCTTATTTTTGATAAAAGAGGAACATAAAAATGGAAAACACACTTTTTAAGGGAATATTTGATACTGATATGACGAAAGTTATAGACGTTAAGGATTTCCTTTTGTGCATCGGTGTCGCTCTCGTTATCGGTCTTATAACTGCGGTCTGCTATATGGTAAAGAACAGGTATACGGGCAGCTTTGTTGTGACCCTTGCAATTCTTCCTGCCGTTGTTTGCGTGGTTATTATGATGGTAAACGGAAATATCGGAGCAGGAGTTGCTGTTGCGGGCGCGTTCAGCCTTGTCCGTTTTCGCTCAGCACCGGGAACGGCAAAGGAGATCGGAATGATATTCCTTGCAATGGGCGCGGGACTTATTTGCGGTATGGGCTATCTCGGATATGCGCTTATGTTCACGGTGATAATGTGCGCAGTCTTCATCCTTTACAGCCTTGCAGGCTTTGGAAAGGGAAAAGCGCTTGGAAGATACAAGACTATGAGCATCACGATCCCCGAGGATCTTAATTATACTGAGGCTTTTGAGGACATATTTGATGAATACACCAAAAGCCGTGAGCTTGTGAGAACAAAGACTACCAATATGGGAAGTCTTTTCCGTCTTACATACAGTATTTCCCTGAAGGATCCTTCCCTTGAAAAGGAATTTATAGATAAGTTGCGCACAAGAAACGGAAATCTTGAAATATCTATCTCAAATCAGGATACTCAGGCCCCTGAGCTTTAAGGAGGATATATGAAGAATAAAATAAAGCTCATTTCTCTCTTTCTTTCAGCCCTGCTCCTTTGCTCCTGCGGGTCAAAGAATGCACCTGCCGACAGTACTGAGAGCACAAAGGCCTCCCCTGTCACGGAATTGACAGAGGAGAAAATATCAAAAATGTTTACAGAGCGTGATCTTGACTGTGATCCATCTGATGAAAAAAGTGCTGAAATTGAGCTTATGGGTACTACGGCAAGCTCTTCTTCCGATGCGGTAAATATCTCCGGCAGCACGGTGACGATCACCGACGAGGGCACTTATTTAATTACAGGCGAGCTTTCAGACGGTATGCTGTGCGTGGATGCAGGCAAGGACGATAAGGTGCATCTTGTTTTTGATAAAGCTCAGATAAAGAGCAGTACAGATGCTCCCCTGTATATCCTCGAGGCTGATAAGGTTGTGGTGACCCTTGCAGACAAAAGCGAGAACCTTCTTGAAAACGGCGGAAGCTTTGAAATTAGAGATGATAATAATATTGACGGAGCAGTTTTCTCAAAGGCAGACCTTACCTTAAACGGCACGGGAAGCCTGCAGGTGATATCCCCTGCAGGTCACGGCATCGTTTGTAAGGATGATCTTGTGATTTGCGGCGGTGCTTACACCGTGGATTCTCAGAGCCACGGCATCGATGCAAACGACAGCGTGCGCCTCAGAGAATGCAGTCTTACTGTATCCTCGGGAAAGGATGCGATCCACGCGGAAAACTCCGATGATGCTTCTCTTGGATTCGTGTATATACGTAGCGCCGCGCTTGATGCAGTTTGCGAGGGAGACGGTATATCCGCATCCTCATATATGCAGATCGAGGACGGAGATTTTAAGATAGTTGCAGGCGGCGGATATGAAAACGGAGAAAACAAGGTATCCGAGAACTTCGGCGGCTTTATGGGCGGCCGCGGCCCCGGAAAAAACGGCTTTGGCACGGATATTTCCGAAACGGAGAATGAAGAGAGCACCAGTATGAAGGGCTTGAAATCTTCAGGTAATATGACAGTCAACGGAGGCAGTTTCAATATAGATTCTGCGGATGACTGCGTTCATTCAAACGCATCTCTCACAGTAAATTCAGGGGTATTTTCACTTCTCAGCGGAGACGACGGCTTTCATGCAGATGAGTCTCTTACAGTCGTTGACGGCGAGATAAAGATATCCGAAAGCTATGAGGGACTTGAGGCCTTGGATATATCTATCCTCGGCGCTGATATCAGCCTTTGCGCATCGGATGACGGACTTAATGCGGCAGGAGGCAATGATGAAAGCGGCTTTGGCGGAGGCCGAGGAGACAAATTCGGCCCCGGAGGCGGCTTTGGAGGTCCCGGCGGGATGGGGCAAAGCTCGGGCGGTAGCATAGTGATCTCCGGCGGAAAGCTTTATATCGAGGCTATGGGCGATGGAATAGATGCCAACGGCACTCTTGAAATAACGGGTGGATATACCGTAGTGTGCGGCCCCTCACAGGGTGACACGGCGACTCTTGACTATGACACGAGCGCTAAAATATCAGGCGGAACGTTTATTGGAACGGGAGGGGCCGGAATGGCACAGACCTTTTCTGATGCCTCTCAGGGCGTGATTGCCGTCTCCGTAGGCAATCAGCAGGCAAAAGCTGCGCTTTCGGTGTCAGATTCAAAGGGCAACGTAATATGCAACACAGCTCCCGAGCTATCCTTTGCCGTTTGCATAATTTCATCCCCTGATATAGAAAAAGGCGAGAGCTATACTCTCACCATAGGGGATATGTCAGACACAGTGGTGGCTCAGTGAAGAAAAAAGCCTATCGCAAGCAGATGCGATGGGCTTTTTGCTATAATCATCAAATTTTGGTTTATATGTCGCTTTTTTGTAAAAAAGCTCCGCAAAAAACTTCAAACTATGGGTAATAAAGAATGACAAAGTATACCTATAGACAACTTATTAATCCCTTTTTTGAAGTTTTTCGGGGGTGTGGGGGCCTTTTTTCAAAAAGGCTCCCACGTATATCTCCCCAACAAACCGTAATTTGATGAACGAAAAACAAGCAGAAACCCGACTCGGCGGATTTCAAAATCACTTTTTTTCTTTAACAACAAAAAGCTGTCGCAATAAATTGCAACAGCTTTTTGTTGTTAATTTAATTACTCAGCGTCCTCAGCGGGAGCGTCTGTGGAGTAAACTACCTCAGCGTCCTCAACGTTCTCTGCGCCTTCTTCAGCAGCCTTAGCCTCTTCGAGAAGAGCACGGATGGAAAGGCTGATCTTGCGGTTCTCATCGTCGATAGCAGTAACCTTTGCATCAACAACGTCGCCAACCTTAAGTACGTCAGCGGGAGTTGCGATCTTGTGGTCTGCGATCTGGCTGATGTGGATAAGACCGTCAGCGCCGGGAACTACCTCTGCGAATGCACCGAAGGGCATGAGAGATACGATCTTAACGCTTGCAGTATCGCCAACGGAGTACTTCTCGTTGAAGATGTGCCAAGGATCCATATCCTCTGTCTTGTAGCCGAGAGAGATTCTGCCCTTCTCAGCGTCAAGTGCCTTGATGTAAACCTTGATAACGTCACCAACGCTTACAACCTCCTGGGGATGACGGATACGTCTCCAGGAAAGCTCGGATGTATGTACCATACCGTCTACGCCGCCGAGATCAACGAATGCGCCGTAGTTTGTAAGGCTCTTAACGGGACCCTCATAGATCTGGCCAACCTCAACCTGTGCCCAGAATGCAGCCTCCTTTGCCTTTCTCTCCTCGAGAAGAACGGCACGGATGGAAGCGAATGCACGCTTGCGGTCTTCCTTGATCTCGATGATCTTAACCTTCTGTGTTGTACCAACGAGGGCCTGAAGTGCCTCAGGGCCTGCGTCCTTAGCAACGCCGGAAAGGGATGCGGGAATGAATACGCGAACTGCGTTGATGGAAATGATAAGGCCACCCTTAACGCACTCAACGATCTTACCCTCGCAAACTTCGCCTGACTCGTACTTAGCTACGATATCAAGCCAGTTAGCCTCGGAATCAACACGAAGCTTATCGAGAACTGCGATGCCCTCGATATCGCTTACTCTGATTACCTTTGCCTTAACCTCATCGCCGACCTTAAACATCTGATCCAGCTTAGCCTGGGGGTCGTCGGTAAGCTTGTCGTGTACAATAACGCCGGTTGTCTTCGCACCGAGATCGAGAGTGATCTCATTGTTAGCGACGGATGTAACAATACCGACGACGATATCTCCTGGATTAATAGTTTTCATGGTCTGCTCGAGCATCTCAGCAAAATTTTCTTTTTGCTCAATCATGGTTTTAACCTCCTGTATTACACTGAACGGCGTGGATGCACCGGCAGCAATTGATATTTTGTTACATTTGGGAATGACCAATTCCCGAAGTGCTTCTGCGTTTTCGCAGAGAAAAGTGTTTTCACATCTTTTTTTACAGATCTCAAAAAGCTTGACTGTATTGGAGCTCTGTCGGCTTCCTATAACTATCATAGCGTCCGACGTATCTGCAAGCTCTTTTACTTCCGTCTGTCTTTCTTCCGTAACATTACATATTGTATCAAAAATTTTGAGATTTGTATATAGTTTTTTGAGAATTTCCAAACATTTTTTCCATTCTGACAGTTTTTGCGTGGTCTGAGCGGCCACAGACACCTGAATTTCGCTATTCTTTGGGGCTTTTTCAGTCCTTGACCACTCTTCAATAGCCTCTGCGCTGTCAAAAACCAGGCTGTCGCCGAGGCAACAGCTGATGATTCCCTGAACCTCGGGATGCTCTCGGGCTCCGATAAGAATGAAAAGCTTTCCCTCGCCTGAGTTTTCGCGGGCGATCTTTCTGACCTTGTTAACGTAAGGGCAGGTGCAGTCAACGACCTTCAGATTACCGGTTTTCTTTTCGCAATCCTTGAGCGAATCAAGGTTTTTCTTGATCTCTCCGTGAGCGCGGATGATAACGATGATCTTTTCCCCGCTCTCTGCCCTTTTGCAAATGCTTGGGATATCCTCGCAGGAAAGCTCTCCCACTCCCTTTGATTTAAGAGTGGCAACGTAGCCGTTATTATGGATGATCCTTCCCAGAGTATATATTTTCGTTTTGCTGTCACGGTTTTCGCCTGCCAGCTTTTCGGCCGTGTCCGTAGCTCTTTTCACGCCAAAGCAAAAGCCTGCGTGCTCGGCAATTCTGATATCAGCCATTGGACTTTCCCTCAAGATTTTCGCCGATGGAGCATACGCGGTCAAAAATCAGTTCTGCTGCATTTTTGTATTCTTCCTTGCCGCCCTTTTCAAAGCCTAGAGCCTCGTAGGGGATAACCTCTCCGAAATGGACCTCGGTCTTTCCGAAAAAGTGGGTGTGATTGTTTTTGGTTTTAATAAATACGGGAACAACGTCGCATTTTGCGCGGTATGCGATAAGACCGACACCGTGCTGCACCTGAGTGTCTCTGGGGTTTACGCCTCGATGTCTTGTGCCCTGAGGGAAGATACCAACGGCGTTGCCCTCCCCGATCATTGCAACGGTCTGTCTGAGGGCTGCAACGTCTCCGCCATTGCGGTCAACGGGATAAGCTCCCAGAGCCTTTACAAGAGCGCCGATAATGGGAACTGAGAAAAGCTCCTTTTTTGCCATATAGCGGACCTGAACGTCTGTGGAGGCGGACATAACGATAACGTCGCTGAAGGAGGTGTGGTTTGCGCAAACTATAACTCCGCGGTCAGAGGGAACGTTTTCTTCGCCAAATGCTTTCACTCGAAAGATAGCTTTGGCAGGGCCGCCAAGCACCTTTTTATAAGCAGCGTAGGTCTTATTGAAGTTTTTATCCTTAGCTTTCTTTGCCATATCAGTCCTCCGGCTCAGAGTGTTCTGCAGAGCTTGTCTTTGATTATCTTGAGGGCTACCTTCAGAGTCTCCTCGGGGGTATAATCGGAATTATCTATAAATATCGCATCGTCTGCGGGAATTGCGGGGGCAACCGTGCGGTTCTGGTCGTTTGAGTCACGCTTTATGATATCCTTGAGTACCTCTTCCTCAGTACTTGTATCGCCGCGCTCGCAAAGCTCCTCGTAGCGGCGACGCGCTCTTGCCTTGGCAGATGCCTCCATAAAGAGCTTAACGTCTGCATCGGGCATGATAACCGTACCGATATCGCGGCCGTCCATAACTACGCCGCCCTCTGTAGTCATTTTCTTCTGTATTTCAAGAAGGAAAGCACGAACTGCGGGAACTGCGCTGACAGCAGACGCATACATTGACATTTCGGGAGTTCTGATAAGATCGGAAACGTCCTCTCCATTAAGGAGAACTCGCTGACCGGCCTCCGTATACTTAAGAGCAAGATCTGCCTTTGGAAGGAACTTTACAACCTTGCTCGCTTCCTCAAGGGGAACACCGCATCTCTTTGCAAAAAGACCTACGGTGCGGTAAAGAGCTCCGGTATCAACATAAACCAGGCCGAGAGCCTTTGCAATATTCTTGGCAAGAGTGCTCTTGCCGCTTCCGCTGGGGCCGTCAATAGCTATTTTAATATTCATAAGGGTATCCTTTCCTTAATCGTATTTTCAGTCAATCTTCGAAGGTATAATATGCGGCGCACTCGCCGGCTTTTTTTCCTGTGGACCAGGCGATCTGAAGGTTGTATCCTCCGGTATAGGCATCAACGTCAATGATCTCTCCCGCAAAGAAAAGACCCTCGATCTTTTTTGACATCATGGTGGCGGGGTTTATTTCGCTAACGTCCACTCCTCCTGCCGTGACCACCGCTTCGTCAAGTGAGCGGAAGGCGCGGGGGGAAAGGGTATAGTGCTTTAAAGTATTCAGAAGCGCGTGTCGCTCGGTCTTTGTGACCTCGCCGGACTTCTTTCTCGGATCAATTCCGCAGCGCTCCACAACGTCGTCAATAAGCTTTGCGGGGAGAAGATCGCCGAGAGAGTTTACAAAATCTCTTGCCGAGTATTTGGAAAGATCGGATATTAAGCGACGGTCAAGTGTTTCATCGTCAAGGGCAGGCTTTAAGTCTATCTCCATTCTGTAATTCTCGGGAGAGCCCTTTTGCATATGAGCGCTGGCAGACAAAACGAGGGGGCCGCTTACACCGAAATGAGTAAAGAGCATTTCTCCCTGCTCCTCGCTTATACACTTGTCTCCCAGAAAAACGGAAAGCTTCACGTTTTTCAGAGAAAGACCCATCATGGGAGCCGTATTGTCGTGAAGAATTACGGGAACGAGGGAGGGCTTCAGGGGGGTGACCTTGATACCAAGCTCCCTTGCCATTCTGTGGCCGTCTCCCGTTGATCCCGTTTTGGGATAGGAAACGCCGCCAGTGGCAAGTATTACCGCTGAGTGGCCGTACTCGCCCTTTGATGTAACAACGCCCACAGCCGTGCCGTTTTCTGTCTTTATTCCCTTGACGTGCTCGTAGACTACAGAGCAGCCAAGGTCTTCAATATATTTTTCAAGAGCGCGGGAAACGTCTCCCGCTTTATCGGATACGGGGAATACTCTTCTGCCTCTTTCCGTTTTCAAGGGAACGCCAAGGCCCTCGAAGTAAGCCATAACGTCCTCGGGAGAAAACTTAAAAACGGAGGAATAGAGAAATTTCTCGTTTGAAAGCACGTTTTTGAGTATTTCTGCGGGAGGGCAGTTGTTTGTGACGTTGCATCTGCCCTTGCCTGTAATACGAAGCTTTTTACCGAGACGGTCGTTATGCTCATAGAGGGTAACAGAGGCACCTGATTCAAGGGCCGCTGCCGCCGCCATCATACCTGCGGCACCTCCGCCTACGACTGCGATACTAAGCTCACTCATTTTTCAGCAATTCCCTTCTTTTCGTAAACGTGGTATTCCTCCCAAACGTTTTCAAGCTGTCTGAGTGTTTCTGCCACCTCATCCTTTTTCTTAACTCCGATAGCCGCAAGGAGGGCGTTGATTATGGAGAGGGGAGCAACGAGGGAGTCTGCAAAGGAGGCCATATCGCTTTTTGCAAAGAGGGCTGCTGTGGAGCCCTTTGCAATGGGAGAGGAGGCGCTGTCTGTTATAGCAATTACCTTTGCGTTTTTATCATTTGCAAATCTGACAGCGTTGATAACGCGGCTGGAATAGCGGGGGAAGCTGATGGCGATAACTGCGTCCCCTTCCTTAACGCGCATAAGGTGGTCAAAGATCTCGCTGCCGCCTGCGTTTCTTACAAGGTGAACGTTCTTGAAAATAAGGCTCAGGTTGTAGTCGAGAAATTCCGCAAGAGCGAAGGATGAGCGCATACCGATAACGTAGATGGTACCTGCGGAAAGGATAGCCTCAACGGCAGATTCAAACGCGTCCTTGTCGATATTTTCAAGGGTTGAGCGAATACGCTCTGCGTCCCCGTTGAGAACGGTCTCAAGAACGCCGCCATCTGCAAAGCGGTTGTTGGCAACCTCCATACGCTGAACGGTGGTAAGGCGCTTTCTGAGAGTTTCCTGCATTGCACGGTGAAGCTCGGGATAGCCGTCGTATCCAAGCTCGATGGCGAATCGAACGACGGTGGACTCGGAAACTCCCGCCTCCTCGCCAAGGCGGGATGCAGTCATATAAGCTGCCTTGTCGCAGTGATCTGTTATGTAAGCTGCGATCCTTTTCTGTCCCTTGGACATTTCGGGAAGCAATTTTTCAATAATTTCAATAAGATCGGATGCCATTGCAAGTCCTTTCGAAAAATATAAAAAATCATGATACGTACATCATTATCTAATATATCATTATACCGAAAACTCTCCAAAAAGTCAAGGATATTGCAGACACCCCCGAAAACAAAGAAAAAATTAAATTCGACAAAAAAGAAAACCGCCGAGGCGGTTTTCCACATTTTCTCTTCTCTTTTCACTTTTCTCTCTTCACTCAAAACGCCACCTGCAAAAGCAGGTGGCGTTTTGGTTAGTCTTTGCTTCTTTCTGCCAGAGCGTTATGATATTTCTGATAGAAGGACTCGAAGTAGCCTCCGTCGAGAGCATCGCGTATCTTCTGTGTGAGCTCGTTATAGAAGTAGAGATTATGCTGAACTGCAAGACGCATACCAACGGCCTCCTTCGCCTTAATAAGGTGGCGGATATAGGAGCGGCTGTGGTGGCGGCAGGCGGGGCAGCCGCAGTTCTCGTCAATGGGACGGGGATCGCGGGCATACTTCTCGTTCATAATATTTACCTTACCGTGCCATGTGAACACGTTACCGTGGCGGGCATTACGGGAGGGCATTACGCAGTCAAAGAAGTCAACTCCAAGATGAACTGCCTCAAGAATATTCTGAGGAGTACCGACACCCATAAGGTATCGGGGCTTGTTCTCGGGCATATAGGGCTCAACTGCGTCGATGATGCGGTACATCTCCTCTGCCTCCTCGCCGACTGCAAGGCCGCCGATGGCGTATCCGTCAAGGTCAAGCTCTGCGATCTTCTTCATATGCTCGATACGGAGATCCTCATAAGTGCTTCCCTGATTGATACCGAAAAGCATCTGCTGAGGGTTTACTGTATCGGGAAGAGAATTGAGGCGGGCCATTTCCGCCTTACAACGCTCAAGCCAACGGTAGGTTCTGTCGCAGGAGCGCTTTGTGTAGTTATACTCTGCAGGGTTCTCGATGCACTCGTCAAATGCCATAGCGATGGTAGAGCCAAGGTTTGACTGTATCTGCATGCTCTCCTCGGGGCCCATGAATATACGCTTTCCGTCAATATGAGAAGCGAAGTAAACGCCCTCCTCCTTGATCTTGCGAAGGGAGGAGAGGGAGAACACCTGAAATCCGCCGGAGTCTGTAAGGATAGGCTTTTTCCAGCCTGTAAAGCCCTGAAGACCGCCCATATCGTGAACAAGTCTGTCACCGGGACGGAGATGCAGGTGATATGTGTTTGAGAGCATTACCTGACAGTTTACCTCTTCAAGGTCCCATGCGTCGAGACCGCCCTTGATTGCGGCGCAGGTGGCAACGTTCATAAATACGGGTGTTTCAATAACGCCGTGAGGGGTAGTGAGCTGACCGCGGCGTGCTCTGCCGTCTTTAGCTTTGAGTTTGAACATAATAAATAACTCCATTCTGCCGTCTATACGGCGCATAAAAGGTTGAAACTCGACCGTGTTCCGCAGGAACAAAAATGGGTTGGGTCCCATTTTTAAGGAGAGTTTGTGCGTGAAAAAAGTAAAGTTTAAAATATTGGAATCTAAAGTTTCACGCGTTTATATTAATCTTTCGAACTGACGCTCGATGGATGATTTTTTGATTTCAAAGGCAACGGGTCTGCCGTGGGGGCAGGTCTTGATAACGCTTCCGTTTTCGTCGGGCTTTTTCAAAATCTTTGAGCAGATCCATTTTATATGATCCTGCCCGTAAACTCTTCCGCCCTTTATAGCCGCCTTGCAGGAGGCCTGATAAAGCTTTGCTTCAAAGTATTTGGCACTCGTTGTTTCAATGCTTCCCGTGGAGTCGGCAAGGACCGTGGCAAGCTCGCTTATCATATCCGCAGAGGCCTCGCGGCCGAGATCTGTGGGTATTTCCGTGATCCTGAGCTCGTGTCTCTCCGCCTCGTGGACAAAGGCAAAGCCCATTGCGCGCACCTTATCGGAATACTCAAGAAGAGCAAGAGCTTCCGCTTCTCCTATAGGCACTCTGAGAGGGTACATAAGCATCTGGCTTGAGCGCTCAGCCGCTTCCATCTTTTGGCAAAGCTCGTCAAAGAGGATGCGCTCGTGGGCGGCGTGCTTGTCTATCATCAGTAGCCTGTCGGCAAGCTGAACGATAACATAGCAGTTGTACGCCTCTCCCAGTATCTGATAGTCGGGGATCTCCTCTTTTTTCGGTGCGCAAGGCGCTTTCGGCTGTACGGGCGGGGCTTTTTGCTCAGGTGTTACCGTTATTCTCGGGAGTGCGACAGTCCTCGTCTCCTCCTTTTTTTCGGGGGCGACATGAGGCTTTTCTTCCTTTTTCGGTATTTCCCGCGGCATTGTTGCAAAGGAATCTATCTTTATCTGAGCGTTTTCAGGCTTCTCTTCCTTTTTGCGCTCCACGGGAACGAAAGCATTTGCAATATTTACGCCTGCCTTTTTCGTGTATGTATCCTGCACCTTTTTTGTTTCCGATACTGGCGCGACAGTTTTTTTCTCTTCTTTTTTATCGGTGACGGTGAAGGGAACGTCGACAGCGCCAAGGCGCATCTCGGGGCGGGAAACGGTGTTTTGCAGGGTGTTGAGCACTGCATAATATACAGCCTCGAAAATTATTCTTTCGTTTGCAAATTTCACCTCAAGCTTTGAGGGATGAACGTTTACGTCCACCACCGCAGGATTCAGGATGATATTAAGAATGCAAACGGGGAACTTCTGATGGGGGATCCTTGTGGAGTAGGCCTGCTCAATGGCGGCCATTGCGGTACGGCTTTTTACAAAGCGTCCGTTTATAAAGAAGTTTTCAAAATTTTTGTTTGATCTTACAAGATCGGGCTCGCCGATGTAGCCAACAACGCGGATACCGTTGCCGTCAGTGCGGTCAACGGGGCTCATTCTTTTGGCAATATCCTTTCCGTAAACGGAATAGATGGCGTCTATGAGCTTTCCCGTGCCGGGTGTCATAAAGCGGACGTCTCCGTCCATAACGTATTTTATTGCCACCTCAGGGGAGGAAACTGCGATCTTTTCCATAACGGCAGTAACTGCGGCAGCCTCGGAGGCATCCTTTTTTAGGAATTTGCGCCTTGCAGGCACGTTATAGAAAAGCTCGGATACCACAACTGTAGTGCCCTTTGAGGTGCCCGTTTCGCAAAGGTCGATTATCTCCCCGCCCTCGCATTCCATAACGCATCCCGTAGAGTGACCCTCGGCTCTTGTAAGCACCTTAAGCTTACATACGGAGGCGATGGCGGCAAGTGCTTCACCGCGAAAGCCCAGAGTGCCGATGGCGCTGAGATCCTCAGCAGTTGCGATCTTGCTCGTTGCGTGGCGAAGAACAGTCAGGGGAACGTCGTCAGGCTCGATTCCGCATCCGTTATCGGAAACGCGCATAAACGTGGTGCCGCCGTGACGTATCTCAACAGTAATGTTCTTCGCTCCTGCGTCTATTGAATTTTCACAAAGCTCTTTTATTACGGAGGCAGGTCTGTCTACCACCTCTCCTGCGGCTATGAGGTTTGCAACGTCAAAGCCGAGAACGTTTATCTTTCCCACGGCGACTCCTTTCTGAAAAAGTGAATAGTGAAGAGTGAATAGTGAAGAGTTATTGTTGATATCCGTACAAAAGTACGGATATCTTCATCTTATTCAAGATCCTTTTTCCATTGGAAGATGAGATTCATAGCTTCAATGGGGGTGAGGGTGTTTATATCTGTTTTTCTGATGCTCTCGCAAACGCTGTCACGGGTCATATCCGCAAGGCTGATGGTCATAGAGTCAAGTCCGAGGGAGAAATCTGCGCTTTCCTCGTTTGCCTTTTTGGGACTACTAAGAGTCTTGCCGTCCTCCTCAAGGGAGCGGAGCACCTCTTTTGCACGCTTAACGATCTCCTTTGGGATACCTGCAAGCTTTGCAACCTCGATACCGTAGCTTTCGTCAACGGGGCCGCGAACTATCTTTCTGAGGAACGTAAGATCGTCGCCGCGCTTTTTAACGGCAACGTTATAGTTCACAACGCCGTCGATCTCGCCCTCAAGGTCTGTAAGCTCGTGGTAGTGTGTTGCAAACATAGTTTTTGCTGAAAGCTTTTTGCTCGCCGTATATTCAAGAACGGCGCGGGCAATGGACATTCCGTCAAAGGTGCTGGTGCCGCGTCCGATCTCGTCGTAGATTATGAATGAGCGGGACGTTGCGTTTTTCAGAATATAAGCAACCTCCTGCATCTCAAGCATAAAGGTAGACTGACCGGATGCAAGGTCGTCGGAAGCTCCCACTCGGGTGAAGAGCTTATCAACTACGCCGATGCGGGCATCTGCGGCGGGAACGAATGAGCCTATCTGAGCCATAAGCACGATAAGGGCTGTCTGGCGCATATAGGTAGACTTACCTGCCATATTAGGGCCTGTGATCAGCATCATTCTGTTGGATTTTGTATCAAGATCCGTATCGTTGGGAACGAAATAGGCATCCTTTACAAACTTCTCAACAACGGGATGTCGGCCGTCGCGGATGATTATGCAGTCGCTCTGATCGACCTCAGGGCAAACGTATCCGCTCTTTGCGGCAACCTCCGCAAGGCTGATAAACACGTCAAGCTCTGCAAGAGCGGCAGCACTTTTTCTTATTCTCTCTGCGTTATCCGCAACGGTGTTGCGAATTTCGGAGAACAGCTCATATTCAAGGTTCTTCACCTTGTCTGCAGCTCCGAAAATAGTGCCCTCAAGCTCCTTGAGCTCCTCTGTTATGTATCTCTCACCGTTTGTGAGAGTCTGTTTTCTTATGTAATTCTGAGGCACCTGATCCATAAAGGATTTTGATACCTCGATATAATATCCGAAGACCTTATTGTTCTTGATCTTCAGAGTCTTGATTCCCGTGCTTTCCTTTTCCCGCTCTTCAATGGCCTTGATATATCCTTCGGCGTTATCCATAATGCTGCGAAGCTCGTCGACGGTAGCGTTATATCCGTCGCGGATCATACCGCCTTCTCTTACCTGGAAGGGAGGAGTATCAACTATGGAGATATCTATAAGGTCGTGGATATCGGAAAGCTCGTCAATGCTCTCCCAGATGGAGGAAAGCACCTCGCTCTCGGCGCCTGAAAGGAGAGACTTTATGGTGGGGAGTACCTTGATGGTCTGGCAAACGGCGCGAAGCTCGCGGGCGCTTGCAGTGCCGTAGGTGATCTTTGTCATAAGTCTTTCAAGGTCAAGAACGCCTGAAAGCTCTTCCCGCAGCTCTTCTCTCAGCATAAAATTGGAGTAAAGCTCCGCAACGCTTCGCTGTCTCTTTGTGATCTCCTTTACGTTTGTAAGAGGATGCTCAATAAGAGAGCGGAGTCGGCGGGCGCCCATGGCAGTACCCGTTTTGTCAAGTACCCAGAGAAGAGAGCCCTTCTTGTCCTTTGTGAGCATAGTCTCGCAAAGCTCAAGGTTTCTTCTCGTGGACATATCCATTTCAAGGAACTGAGAGTTCTCGTAAATATCAATGTCTCTGATATAGGAGATATCAGACTTCTGAGTATCTGCAATATAGCCGAGAGCGGCTCCTGCGGCGACCGTTGCCGTAAGATATCTCTCGCTGCCCTCATACTGGCCGAACTGGCGGCGGTAGCGTGTTGTTGCCGCGTCACCGAAGTATCCTGCAAGGCAGGTGGTGCAAAGAACGCTTCTTTCCTTGAAATAGGAGCTGATTGCAGGATGGTCGTCAAGGTCACAGTTCACGATAGCCTCTCTCGGAGCATAGGTTGAAAGCTCTGTGAGAAGGTCGCTGTCAATGCTGTCTCCCTCAAAGGAGGTAGCCTTCATCTGAGCTGTGGAAACGTCGGCAAAGGCAACGCCAACGCCCTTGTCTGTAATATATATAGATGCAAGATAGTTATTTCTCTGATCGTTGAGAAGATCGGCCTCGATGACCGTGCCGGGGGTGATAACGCGGATGACCTCCCGCTTGACAAGTCCCTTTGCAAGGGCAGGGTCCTCCGTCTGCTCGCAGATGGCGACCTTATAGCCCTTTGAGATAAGTCTTCCGATATATCCCTCGGAGGAGTGGAAGGGAACGCCGCACATGGGCGCTCTCTGCTCTTCTCCGCAGTCTCTTCCCGTCAGAGTAAGTTCAAGCTCCTTGGATGCTATCTGCGCATCCTCGAAGAACATTTCGTAGAAGTCTCCCAGTCGGTAGAACAGGATGTGATCTCTGTACTGATCCTTTATCTGGAAGTACTGCTGCATCATTGGTGTCATAAATTATTACAACCCTTTTATAGTTTGATAGATTAATTCGCCGATTTTAGGATGAGTTTGGAGCGAAAAAGGTAAAGCTTGATTATTGCAAGCTTGATTTTCGCGATCAGTGACAGCCGGAGCAGGTGGAGCAGTCGTGAGTGCAGCCTGCTCTCTTTCCTGTGAGGTGGAATTCCATCTCATCGTAGATCGCCTTATAGTAAGCCTCATACTCGTCGCTTGCTTCCTTGAATGCAACGTAGAGGGGATGAGCGATGATGGTGGAGTAGATCTCGTTAAGTCTTCCCTGAATTGCGTCGATGATGCCGTCGTCTCTGTCATCCTTTGCATAAAGGTCTGTGAGAGCTGTCTGCTGAGCCTGATACTCAATAAGGAGAGTGCTGATAGCGGGATCCTCGGAATATGCCTTGCCTGCCTCTGTAACGGCGATGTATCTGGGGTCAACCTTAATAAGGTCGCAGAGATTCTTAACTGCTACAAGTACTTCTTCATTCATTATCATTGTTATAAATTCCTTTCGGGTGTGTTTTATTATTCAACTACCTCTCCCATAAGTGAGAAGAGGTCGCTTTTTGTGATCTTAACGTTTATGAATTTGCCGATCATTGAACTGTCGCCCTTGAAGTGGATGGGGCGGGGAGTGTCGGCTCTTCCCGTCATCATACTGCTGTCGGTCTTGCTCACGTCGTCGCAAAGGACCTTGAGAGTCCTTCCCTCAAATCGGGCGTTGCGCTCAGCGGTAATGGTGTCCTGCAGACTGAGGAGTCTCTGATAGCGGTCGTTTGCAACGGCGCGGTCTATCTGACAGTCCATAGCAGCGGCGGGAGTACCCTCGCGGGGAGAGTATATAAAGGAGAATATCATATCGTAGCGCACTTCTTCGAGAAGGGAGAGGGTCTCTGAGAATTCCTCCTCGGTCTCGCCGGGGAATGCTACGATGATGTCGCTTGTGATGCTTACGTCGGGTACTGCCGCCTTCAGCTTTTCAATGATTGAGAGATATTTTTCTCTCGTATAGCGGCGGTTCATAGCGCCCAGAACGCGGGTAGATCCCGACTGAACGGGCAGGTGGAAATGAGGAATGATCTTTTCCTCCTCTGCCATTGCGGCAATGAGGCTGTCGGAGGCATCCTTCGGGTGGCTTGTCATAAACCTCAGCCTGAAATCTCCGTCGATCTTACAAATTTCTCTCATAAGAGCGGCAATATCCATCTCACCGATATCCTTGCCGTAGGAGTTGACGTTCTGTCCGAGAAGGGTGATGTCCCGGGCTCCCCCTTCAATAAGCTCTCGGGCTTCGCGGAGGATATCCTCGGGTGTGCGGCTACGCTCCCTGCCTCTGACATAAGGTACGATACAGTAGGAGCAGAAGTTGTTACAGCCGTACATAATGGAAAGCCAAGCCTTGAATGGAGTCTTTCTGTAAGTGGGAATTCCCTCTGCAATACCGAAATTATCGCTGAGAATAAATCTTCTCTTTTCTCGGTTCCTTGCTCCGAGAACAAGAGATGGAACTCTGTGGATGGCTCCAGTGTCAAAGGTGAAGGAAACGTAGGGGTTGCTTCTCTTTATCTTTTCCACTCTGTGGTCCTGCGATACCATACATCCGCCGATTCCGATAATAAGCTCGGGGTCAGCGGCCTTTTGGTGCTTCATCTCACCGATTATGGAAAGAGCCTTTTTTTCAGCGTGCTCACGGATGGCGCAGGTGTTGAAAAGAACCAGCTTTGCGTCCTTTATGCTGTCAACGGGGACGTAGCCCATAAGGATACACAGTCCCGCAAGGCGCTCGCTGTCTGCCTCATTCTGCTGACAGCCGAAGGTCTCTATGTAAAAGCCGGGAGGGTCGTCCTTATATCTTTTAAGGTTGTCCTCTTTGACAGCGCGGCAGGCAGAAAGCTCGGCTGCTACTGCTTCGGGAGTTATTTTTTCTGTAGAGTTAATGCAATTCATTGTTTTGATCGTCCTCGATCTTTGCGTTTTTTGATTCTATTATCTTGTTGTAAAGGAGTATTCCGCAAATGCTCACAGCTCCCACAGCTAAAAAAGCAAGTGCGGCGCGGAGATACTGACCCTCGGCAAGAGTTCCGCCAACGTAGGTGGAGGTGACGACCGAGGGGATACGGGCAAAGGTGGCAATTGCGAGAAATCTTCTCATACTCATGCCGCAAAGGGGAGAAAAGTAGGTAAGAACGTCCTTGGGTGTTCCTGGAATGAACATCAGAAGAAAGATGAGAACGTCTCTCTTTGCGGGATTTTTGAGAAATTTCAGCCTTGAATATTTATCGCTGCCGATGACCTTAAGCACAAGATCCTTTCCAAGGGTCTTTACCATAAGAAAAATCACGAAGGTGCCTGCAAAAATACCTGCAAGGCACAGCGCCGTTCCTCCGAATGTGCCGTAAAGGGCGCCTGCGGCGATCTCTATGGGCTCACCGGGTATAAAAGCGAGGATCACCTGGGCGGTCTGGATAATGAGCATAAAGAATATTCCCCAAATTCCGAGGGAGGAAACAAAGTCTTTAAGCCTCTCTATAAGGTAGTCGGCTCCGTATTCTCTTGTGAGCAGCAGTATCCAGACGGAGAGTGCCGCCATAAGGGCAAAGCCTGCAAGCACTCCTGCGATCTTTAATATTTTTTTTGCGCTATCTTTTTTATCCATCAACTTTTTCAGGTGCGGTAGTTTCGGGGGTATAGAGAGAAGCCTTTTCAGCCTTTTCTGTCAGAGTGATCTTGCCGTCATTATCCCATAGGGCGGCCTCAAAGGAGAAGCTTTCGTTTTCGTAGAGGGTCTTGACAGCCGCGTTTCCGCAGGAATATGCAATGTTTGCCATAATTGCGGCGCATACCGCGTCAGATGAGTAGACCGCGGCGCGGCTGACGGAATTGTATCTGATGCCGTCGGAAAAATCCACAGAGGTGCCGAAATCGGCAGAGGTGTATGCAATATAACCGTCGGTAATATTGAATGCGCCCTCAATGCCTGCATCCGTTCCGTCGCTGATGTCTATCTTAAAGGCGCCGCCCTCAGGCTTTTCACCGAAAACGCCTGCAATGCCGTTAAAGGTAACGCTTCCGTAAGCGACCTGGGTCTCCTTAAGGTATTCGATAACGGTCTCAATGATGCGAGCATCCTGATAGCAGTAAAGGTCAAGGAGAGCCTTGCTGTCAGATTTTTTAACGGTAGATTCGTTTATCTCAAATTTATCGGTGCCGGAATGAGCAAGAGCTTCATTTATCATCGCGTCGTCGGGGAGCTCGTTTTCAGCAAAAAGAGTGATGAGAGAGCCGCCTGCAGGCTGATAAAGACCGTCTGTAAGCTCAGAGAGCTCAAATGCGCGGACGAGCTCCTCTATAAATTCCTTGTTAAGGTCAAGAACCAGGCCCTCAGAGGCGTTGATCTCATATGTACCGGAGCTTTTCTCGTTTTTAGAAAGAAGAGCGTATACAGCGTCAGCCTTTTTGCAGGCAGAAGCGTAGATATCCTTTAAAGCTTCCTCCTCAAGGGTAGAGCCGTCCTTTGCCGCTCTTGAAAGGTGTAAGGATAGGCGACCCTTTTCGTCGCGCTGTGTATGGGTAAAATATTCGCTGTCGCCCTTGTCGGAGCAAGCGCAAAAGCAGGTAATGCAGAGTATTGCCGAAAGTATTAAGGAAATAAGTCTTTTCATAATTACCTCCTGTAAAAAATACATATTCATTATATTATACTCCGAAAGCCCTTAAAAGTCAAGAAATGAGGGAAATAAGTTGAGCTGTCCGAATAGATCTTTCGTTTCATTCTTGCTGTTTCATATTGTTTTTATCGTTGCGTTTGCAGGCGGGAGCGTCAAGCAGCTCCCCTACAAAAAACCGTACCTTTTATCTACAAAATCTCGGTATTTTAATTTTTTACCATTATTCCGAATTGGGGCAAAACAAATCGTTATTTCTCGATAAGCATAATAAATTTATCGAAAAACGATAAAAATAACTTGACAAACGATAATATGTGTGTATAATGAAAGCGTAAATACTTGGAAACCGAGGAGATTTTTATGAAAAAAAGTGCAGTTATAATAACGGCTGTGGCAGTGGTGATATGTATGGCGGCTCTCGTAGCCCTGACAATTGCCGCACCGGAGCTTTGCCGCTGGTACGGAGATTTTCGCAAAATAACAGAGAAGACCGAGAAGGTCATAATGATAGCCTTTTATATTTGCTCCGTTCCCGCAATGGCGTCTCTCGTGTCTCTCCTTCGGATCCTCGACAATATCCGCCGCGAGGACCCCTTCAAGGCAGAAAACCATAAGCTTATGGCCTTTGTTTCCTGGTGCTGTATCGCAGTTGCCGCAGTAACCCTTCTTGCAGGCCGATATTATATGCCCATGCTTTTCGTAACGGCGGCAATGCTGTTTATCTTCCTTATCCTCAGAGTAGTCCGCGGGTGCTTCATTACGGCAATGTACCTGAAGGAAGAAAACAGCCTGACTATATGAGGTGAAGTATGGGAATCAGAGTAAATCTTGACGTTATGATGGCGAAAAGAAAGATGTCCCTCGGCGAGCTTGCGGACAGTGTAGGGATTACACAGGCAAATCTTTCAATACTTAAAACGGGTAAGGCAAAGGCAATCCGCTTTTCTACCCTTGAAGCAATATGTCGGGCTCTTGAATGTCAGCCCGGAGATATACTTGAATTTTTTGATGATTAACAGGAGGTAAGTATGAATTCAAGCTTTGATCAGTACGGCCGTCCCTCGGCCTATTACGGCGAAGAGCCGAAAAATCAGGCACCCACTCCCCCAAAGCCCGAAAAGGTGAGAAAATGCGCTTCGGGGCGTGATATGGTTTTCGTTCTCATCTGCCTTATTCTCAGCATTCTTTTTGTTGACTTTCTTTTCTGGGCAGGCGCGGGTATCGGTATATCCCTGTGCTCAGCGGCATTTCTCATAGTATCACTTATATATCTTTCAAAAAAGGGAATGAGAATGTCTGTGTATACAGTCGCTCTTTCTGTTCTTTACGTTGCCCTCAGCGCGTCTCTTACGTTCTCAGACGGCGGCTTTTCAAAGTTTCTTGCCATTTGTCTCCTTGCGGTGATATACAGCGTAATACTTGTGGATACCATGGGCCTTCGCCGCTACAGCGCAGGCACCTACGGAAGCATTGGCGATATAGTCTACGCTTTGTTTGCTCTGACCTTTGGCAGCATCGGACGGGCATTTTACGGCGTGTTCCATAAAAAGAACGGCGAGCTTGTGGTGAATCGCAAGACCGGCAGTATCTTTATCGGCTTTGCCTTTGCCATTCCCGTTCTTTGCATAATCGTTCCCTTGCTTTCGTCAAGTGACGCGGCATTCGAGGGCCTTCTCCAAAAGATGACCTTTGATAAGGTCGGGGAGATAATAGGTGCTATTATTCTCGGCGCCTGCTTCTTTATACTCTGGTTTGGCCAGATCTTTTCTGCCGAGGATCAAAAGCGTGAAAAATACGAGAGAAAAGCGGAGAGGGGCGGTATTGAGCCTGCTGTCCTCACCTCGTTTCTCGCAGTTATAAGTCTTGCATACGTTCTTTATCTTTTCTCTCAGCTTGCATATTTCTTTGACGGATTTTCAGGACTTTTGCCCGAGGGCTTTACAATGGCAGAATATGCCCGCCGCGGCTTTTTCGAGATGGTTGCAATATGCGCAATAAACCTTGTGATCATATTTGTAACCACCGTGATATGCAAGAGAAGAAACGGCCGCTCTGCAGTATCCGTAAGAGCGGTAAGCGCATTCCTTTCAGTGTTCTCCCTTCTTCTCAGCGCAACCAGCCTTTCAAAGCTTGTAATGTATATAAACAGCTACGGAATGACCCGCCTTCGTATTTATACGTCCCTTTTCTGCGTGTTCCTTGCAGTTGTTTTCATTGCAGTTCTCATTCGCCTTTTTGTTAAGAATATGCCTTATATGAAGGCGGCTATCGTTTGTGCGGCAGTTCTTGTGGGAGCAATGTGCTATCTTGACGTTGACGGGGTTATTGCAAAGTATAACGTCGAAGCATATCTTGACGGACGCCTTGATACGGTGGACGTGTTCGCCCTTTCCAATCTTTCTTCAGATGCGGTAGTGCCTTACGTGTTTGATCTTATTGATGATGAAGACGAGAAAATTCGTGACGGAGCAAAACAGGTCCTCAGCGAGTTTTGCGAGGATACCTTTGAGATCGAGCACGATCCCGAGCCTCACACCTTCAAGCTGATCGTTGACGATTACGATTTCCGCCGCTTCAATATCCGTGAATATAAGGCAAGAGAGCTTCTCATCGAGCATTTCGACGAGTATTACCTGTATGATTCTCATAACGATTACCTTGAGCCGGAGGGTGTTGGGGTGAGTGATGAGAATAAATAAATTCTTATCTATATTGGTATGTGTGCTGTTTGTATTGGTAGCATTCTGGCCATTGGGCGTTATTATAGCTCATTTTTTCGGGTATAGCTTTTCACTTTTCAGTTATTCATTCTTTTCAATCGTAACAGCAGTCGTTTCAGCAGCCGCGGCGGTAATTTCATTCTTTGCTGACCGTGAGCATATCAAAAAGGTATACTCTGTTTTGGCATCGATTGTGCCGATTATCCTTATAGCAAACTACTGTTCCAGCTTTGTAAAATGCAGTTCAGATGATCATTTTACAATAGGGATCGCTATGATGATTGCGTTGCTTTTTGCAGTAATTCTCTCTTTACAGGTTGGAAAGCCCGTTGCGCTTAATGCTGTTATTTTGGCGACATCGCTTGCTGTCGTAATACCAATTATAATAGTAAGCTATATTATGAGTGCTTTCTCTGGTTTAGGAGCAACAAATACAGTGGTGGAAACGATCCCATCTCCCGACGGAGAGCGTTGGGTAGAGGTTATAGATAATGATCAGGGCGCTTTGGGTGGTGCAACGGTGATAAGGGTCTGTGAGGACAAGGGTATAGATCTCTTTGTGTTCCAAGCCGAAAAGCTCCCTATAAAAATATATGAGGGAGAATGGAGAGCGTACGAGGAGCTTGATATACGTTGGAAAGATAATGATTGCGTGTTGATCAATTCAAGAGAGTACAAAATAGATTAAAAATTTGTAGCCTGAGAGGAAATGAAAAGAAAATTCATATTCGTTCTAATACCGATATTTTTGGTTCTTGTTGCCTTTTTGATAATTTGGATCAACGACAGTCAGTATCAAGAATTGTACATTTATGAAACGACTGACTCGGTTGTAGAATTATTTGAGTCCAACTTCAATGATTTTGATGAATACGTTGAATTATTCAGCGATCATTCAATGTGGGATAAATATTATGAAGAAACTAAAGACCCTGATTTTGTAAATTATAAAGGATTTAAAAAGTACACAACAGCAGATGAATTTGATTTTTTGGAAGAATTTTCTGATAAGTATCACCCTACATTCTGGGGACGAAAGTCGCTGGGTTTTTATGTTAAATCAGGCAGTGTACAACTAATCAAAGATGAATTGTTAACTGAACATACTCAATTTGAAATCAACCGTGCCAAAGAAGCGGGAGCGACAGTTGAGTTTTACGAAAATGGATGGATAAGCATTGTGTATTCCAGTCATAAGGAAGGATAAACGCAGGAATACAAAACGTAGGGGAGCACTGCGTGCTCCCGTATTTCCGAGAGGTAAGAGGATAAATGAAAAAAAAAATATCTTTGATAGTTGTGTTTATCTGTATAATGTTAATATTAAATTCTTGCGGACGCAAAAGAATCATTGAAACATTTGAAACAGAACTGGGAGATAACTTATGTCTTGAAGTATCTCTTAGGGGAAATCTACATGGAATGTATCCGCGTTATTCGATATACGATGGCGATAAAAACAAAGAAAAGAAAAACGGATGCGTATTATATGTGGACAGAACAATGGAAGGTTGCTTGCCGAACGATCCAATAAGCAATATTACCACAGTTGGTTCATATGGGGACCATAATTTTTATAAAATATTTGATGCGCTCTTCTATTGTAACAAGGGTGTATATATAGATTCCATTCCGGAGAATTTCGACGTAGATCTTTATGAATATTTTAAAAAAGATCCGCAGATCCCTGAATTTATTATTCACCGTATACAGGCCATATCTGATCTGATGAAATCGCAGAATTTTGAGTATATCTGCAAATACGGCGAGATTTTGGCATACGAAAAAGATCCCTATATGTATGAAATTCTTGTAAGATATGCAAGCGGAGACTTTTCTGATAATGAAAAACAGATAAATGCTGATTCAATCATTACCGAAGCTGATATGACAAGCTTTGCTCAGAATATGCTTGAAAAACACTATACGTGATACTATGAAAAAGAAAATTATAATTGCATTGATAATTATCGCAGTCGCTCTTGTTACGGCAATTGCTGCTGTTGTTATTGCCATCGGTACAAAGATGTATGATGAATGGAAGAATACGAACCACGTAGAAAATATGTTTTGTCAAGAAAACGGGCTTGACGAAGATACTCAGAATAAGGTCTATATTCCCGAAAGAAGAGCAGACGAAGAAGAGTATTTTTCTTGGACAGATACCTTTGTCTTTGAAAAATTCGTTCTTAATGATGAAGAAAGTAAGGCTGCAGAAAGTATAATCGAAAAAAACGATGTATGGTATTGCCTCTCCGAAGCACAAGACATTAAGGAAACACAATCCTTAGCCTCACTTTTTGATAGGGAAGAGGTGGAGGCAGATATTGATTGGGATACCTGTATGATCGCGGCTTACGATCATAGAACGGAAGAATACATAGAGCCTGTTCATATTCTAAAAGGCTCACCGTGGGTGTCATATTTTGTTTATGACGCAGCATCGCAAACATATTATTATCTTTATTACGATATGTGATCTTACAATTTTTCGTCGTAGGGGAGTGCCTTGGTGCTCCCGCCTATCTGCACGCGAACTGAAACGATATTTGATGCACAAACGAACGCAAAGGATACACGTTGTTGTAGGGGTCGACGTCCTCGACGACCCGACTATAAAATGATATTAACAGCGAGGCGTTACGTCTGTAGAGGACCGTCGAGGACGTCGGTCCCTACAAAAATTTTAACGTTATACCTACAAAATCTCGGTATTCTAAATTTTTCGCTATCGTTCTGATAAGCGGACGAGCAATGTTCGCCCCTACAGTATCGTAATCCCAACATATAAAACGAACGATTATGCCGTAGGGGCGACCATTGGTCGTCCTCCATCAGCACGCGAACTGAAACGATATTTGATGCACAAATGAACACGGGTTGACAATGCACAAACAATATGATATAATACAAGAGGTGACAAGTGTTATCAAATTGATCCTGTAATTGTAGGGAATAGGAGTATATTATGAAAAAGCTGCTCAGCGTTAAAAATATAATATTTTTAGCTCTTAGTTCTTTTATGCTGTTTTTGTTCATACTAAAGATTGCAACTTTAACTATGCCGATCTTGGATGTTCTTAGGATATTTGAGTTTTTGCCTTTCTGTATTTTGGAATCAATTGGCTTCATTATGCTAAAATACGGTACGGATATTGAAGTAATAATCTGGTTTTTCCTTCCTTATTTCGTTATTGTGCTATCCATCCTTTTTATGTATTTGGGAATATACAAAAAACGTTTATTTAGCATACCGGTGTATATCATATTCATTCTTGATCTTGTATTTAATATTATAATCAGCAGTTTTGCCGGAGCAGTTTGGGACATTATAATAATCGCAGCGTTCATCGTTGCTATGAAAAACGCGGGATATCCTAAAAAGAAAGAAGCTCCAGAGTTTGTGCTGCGCGGAGAATGGTCGAAGCTGTGACCGAAAAATTTTATGCACAAACGAACGCAAAGGATACACGTTGTTGTAGGGACAGGCGTCCTCGACTGTCCGCTGATGGAAACGATATTCACAGCGAGGCGTTACGTCTGTAGAGGACCGTCGAGGACGTCGGTCCCTACAAAAATTTTAACGTTATACCTACAAAATCTCGGTATTCTTAATTTTTCGCTATCGTTCTGATATGCGGACAGTCGGGGACGCCTGTCCCTACAGAATAATTCAATAATAAAACTCCCTGTTATCCTTACGGACAACAGGGAGAATTTTTTATTTGAAATTATGCGCTCTTCTTGTTTGTGAGAGACTTGATTGCAAAGAGAACTGCAACGGTCACTACTGCCATAACGGGAAGAACTATGTACCACTTTGTCACAAAGCCTGCGAAGATGTAGCCCACAAAGGAGATAGCTGCAACTGTGAGAGCATAGGGAAGCTGAGTGGAAACGTGGTTGATGTGGTCGCAGCGAGCGCCCGCACTTGACATGATAGTCGTGTCGGAGATGGGAGAGCAGTGGTCGCCGCAAACAGAACCTGCAAGGCATGCAGACATACAAACGATGCCGAGAGGATCGCCGATGGGGAAGATAGCAAGAACGATGGGGATAAGGATACCGAAGGTGCCCCAGCTTGTTCCTGTGGAGAATGCAATTAAGCAAGCTACGATGAATATGATAGCGGGGAGGAAGTTTGCAAGACCCTCAACGTTTGCAAGAGCAGCGCTGACGAATGCGTCAGAGTCGAGAAGGCCTGTCATATTCTTAAGGCTTGTTGCCATTGTAAGAATGAGGATAGCGGGTACCATTGCGATAAAGCCCTTGGGAATGCACTCCATAGCCTCCTTGAAGGAAACAAGGCGGCGGCAGATGAAGTAGATAACTGTGAAGATAAGAGCAATAAGACCGCCCCAGGGAAGACCTACCGTTGCGTCAGTATTGGAGAATGCATCAACAAAGCCGAGAGATGCATCGTAGTTTGCAGAAGCGAATACCCATTCCTCGCCCATGCATCTGCCCACGTAGAAGAGGGAGAATACGCAGGTGATAATGAGAACGATGATGGGAAGAACAAGGTCGATGACCTTTGCCTTAGTTGTGGCGGGTGTATCGTCCTCACCTGTCTCTGTACCTGAAGTGAAGAGGTCGCCCTTAAGTGCGTTCTGCTCGTGAAGCTTCATGGGGCCGTAGTCAAACTTCATAAGAGTGATTGCGATGATGAATACGAATGTGAGAAGGGAATAAAGGTTAAAGGGGATAGCCTGACAGAAAAGGGAGATACCCTGTCCCTCGGGAGCATAGCCGGAAACTGCTGCTGCCCAGGAGGAGATGGGAGCGATCATACAAATGGGTGCTGCTGTAGCATCGATTAGATATGAAAGCTTTGCGCGGGAGATCTTGTTCTTGTCAGTTACGGGGCGCATAACCGCACCTACTGTAAGGCAGTTGAAATAGTCGTCGATGAAGATAAGAACGCCAAAGCAGAAGGTTGCAATGGATGCGCCTACCTTTGTCTTTACGTGCTTTGCTGCCCAGTTACCGAAGGCCGCGCTGCCGCCTGCCTTATTGAGAAGGGCAACAACGATTCCGAGAAGAACGAGGAATGCAAAGATTCCGGCACTTCCGGATACTGCGCTGATGATACCGTCAGTTACAACGGAGTCAACTGTGTGGATAGGGTTGAATTTTGTTGCAAGGAGACCGCCCATAACGATACCGACGAAGAGGGAAGAATAAGCCTCTTTTGTGATGAGGGCGAGAGCAATAGCAACAACAGGGGGGAACAGGGACCAGAGAGTTCCAACGGGGCTTGTGATCTTACCGGTGACGGCGCAGAGAACACCGAACGCGATAACGAAAGCCACGATAAGCAGATTTGTGATCAGCTTTTTGCTTTTCATGATAACCTCCATAATATAATTTTTGTATAAAAGAAAGGACCGTGACGGCATCACGGTCCCAAATATCAAAAAGGGATCCATGACAGCGCTCCACTTTCGTGACAGTACAATACATATTTTGCATTGTCCCAAGCTTCCTTAGGAAACTTTCGGCGTCATCCCCTTTCGCGGTAATAAACAAATCCGCTACTCTTGTCAGACGCACCTCTATCAGGTCTTTCTTTATTCATAACAGATGCTATGATAACATACCTTCGGAGCGTTGTCAATAATTTGTAACAATTTTATAAGAATCAATTAAAATTTGTCGATAAAGCGCAGAACCGCACGAACAGAGTTCTCTGCAGCTTTTGCGGCAAAGGTAGGATAATCGAGAACGGCTTCCCCGTCACCGCCGTCGGAAATTGCACGGATTATGCCAAAGGGCACCCCGTTCACGTAGCATACCTGACCGATAGCACCGCCCTCCATCTCGCAAGCTGCCGCGTTAAAGGTCTCCTTTATGTATCTGCGCTTTTCATCTGTTGCAACGAACTGGTCGCCTGTGGCAACGGTGCCGAGAACGCATTTTACGCCCACCTGCTCAACGCATTCGGAAAGAACTCTTGCGATACGTGTCGCAACGGGAATATTTACAATATTGATACCGGAAAGAAGGCCAACGGGGTCTCCAAGGGGGGAGGTATCCATGTCGTGCTGGACTACGCTGTCTGCAACCACAACGTCAAGAACAGAGAGCCCGTCCGCAAGGCCTCCTGCGACGCCTGTGTTGATGATACACTCAAGATCAAAGCCGAGGCACATAGTCTGAGCGCATAGAGCGGCAAACACCTTACCTACACCGCACTTTGCGCATACCACGTAGCGACCGTTGATATGTCCGCTGACAAAATCAATGCCGCTGACGGTGACGGTCTCAGGGTCGCTGATCTGAGCCTTGATTCCGTCGATCTCTATCTGCATTGCGGCAATAATGCCGATTGCTTTCTCATTATTCTTTGTCATACTTGAAATCTGCCTTTCCCAGTTTTTCTCTTTCAAGAAGTGCCTCGAGATAGCGGGCGCACTCAGCCTTTGCGCTCTCAAGTGAGAGCTCCTTATAGTTTCCGCATTCCTTGCGGGCCGCTCCAAACATCTCGCCGTCGTGGTCAACGGTCTTTTTAAGAATGTCCTTAACGAGGCTGTAAGCCTCCTCGTTTGAGGTGTCTCTCATAAGGAGGTAGAAGCCGGTACGACAGCCCATAGGTCCGAAATAGATGACCTTATCAGAGAGGTCAGAGTTTCTTGCAAAGGTTGCCAGCATATGCTCAACGGAGTGCATAGTGAGGCTGTCCATAAAATCGTCGCAGTTTGGCTTTCTTGTTCTCAGGTCGTATGTTATGATATCGCTGTCGATTCGGGAAACGTACATACCGGGAACGATATAGTCGTGGTCAACACTAAAGCTTGTGATTCTGTTTATCTTTTCCATTTTTGATCCTGTTTCGGTGAGTGTGTAGTATTAGTTTTCAGTGATGCGCACTTCGTGCGTGATGATACCTTCGGTAACTATGATATGATCGCCCAAAAACTTGCCGAAGGCAATCATCGTTTGCGAAGCAATCATCGTGTGCTTTGCACTCATAGTTCGCCGCAGGCGATCATAACTGAATTTTTAGCACGCAGTGCTAAAAATTCGGGAGGGCGATGCCCTCCCGATAGGATTATTAGAACTTAATATCGCGGAGGATTCTCTTCTCAGCCTCGGGACACCAGAGACCGTTGTTCTTCTCACAGATATCTGCAAGATCGCGGAAAAGTTCAGCATTGTCGCCGCCCTCCTCTGCTACCTTGCGGAAATCAGCAATAGCAGTAAGGGGAAGATCGATGTGAGTGTAGATAAGCTTCTTTCCGCCGGGGATCTTGGGGAGATTGAGAGTGGTCTCAGCGTCAGCATTAAGACCGCCGATGTGTGTGATCATGCCGGAGGGAGAGATCTTGCCCTCTTCCATAAGACGGAGGGACTCCTTCATATCCTCTGTGTTACCGCCGGACGTACCAACGATATGAGTAGAAGCGTAGTGAACGTTATAGAAGTTGAACATTGCGGAGAACTCGGGGTTTGTGGGGCCTGCAAAGAAGTTAAGGCATCCGTCACGTCCGAGAAGCGCGTCACCCTGCTCAACAACGGGCTTTACGGGAGCAAATACGAATACGTCGTCGTAGCCGTCCTGACCTGTAAGGCTCTTAAGATACTCTGTTGTATTGCCCTCAAGAGCAGTGTTTACGTATACGAGCTCAACTCCGTGAGCCTTTGCATCCTCAACAGTGATGAGGGTTGCCGCTCTTTCAAGACGAGTTGCGTCAACGTCGGTAACTACGAGAAGACGGGGAGCGCGTCCGCCGTGGATAGCGTAGTCGATAGCGCCGAGACCCATGGGGCCCGCACCTGCAAGGATAGCCATACAGCCGCCCTCAACAGTGCCCATCTTATGTTCATAGGAGCCGGGAGTTGTATGATAGTTTGCGTGGAAGCCGCCAACGATGCAGCTCATTGCCTCGGAAAGGCTTCCGAGGTAGAATGCCTCGCCGCCGTAGGGAAGGAGACAGCCAAGCTCCATAACCTCGTTGGGGATGATAACGTATGTAGCGCCGCCGCCGATGTCGTGATAGGAATATCCGGGAGCTGCAAGGCTACCCTTATAGTTGATAGCGGGCTGGATGGAGAACTTGTCTCCTGCCTTGAACTGATCCTGCCATTTTGCGCCAACCTCAACGATCTCGCCGCAGAACTCGTGGCCGAGGATGATGGGGTTTTCAGCTACGTCATCGGGAACTCTCTTATGAGCGGCGCCCTGAAGGGCTGCCTTATGGGAGGACATACAAATACTGTCGGAAATAACACGTGCGAGGATCTCTGAATCCTTGATTGCGGGAAGCTCGAATTCTTCTGTTCTCAGGTCGTTAACGCCGTAAAGTCTGACTGCTCTGGTTTTCATACTGTCATTTGCTCCTTTTATTTTTATTAAAAAGATTTTTTAGTCTTTGCTTGTTGTCTCGTTTGGGCCTTTCCCATTTCTCTGCAGGGCGGACCCCGCCCTCACATATCACAACGGTCTGGCCTTCCTTGAATTCCTTTGAAAGCGCAAGGTTAAAGGGGGCAGAGCCATCGTCGGGAATAAGTGTTGCGATCCCCTCTTCGATACGGTCAATGACCGCGGTATACTTTTCCATTAATATCGGGGCTTTTCGATGAAGCCGATCTTGCGGCGGACCTTGGACATTGTTTTGAGTGAGTCGTGATGTGCTTCGGATGCTCCCTTGAGCATGACCTCTTCAAGATACTTCTTGTCCTGAACGAGGCGCTTGAACTCAGCCTGAACGGGAGCAAGAGAGTCAGCGCAGGCTTCGCCTACTGCAAGCTTGAACTCGCCGTAGCCGCGTCCCTCAAATTCTCTTTCGATCTCCTCAAAGGTCTTGCCTGTAAAGGCGCCGTAGATGGACATAAGGTTGATGATGCCGTCCTTGCCCTCGCGAGCGCAGATCTCGGTCTCTGAGTCTGTAACGGCTCTCTTGAACTTCTTGATGATAACGTCGCGCTCGTCGAGGATTCGAACTGTTGCGTTTTCGTTTTCATCGGATTTTGACATCTTCTTTGTAGGCTCTGCAAGGCTCATGATACGTGCCGCGGGAGTCTTGTTGATGAAGGGCTCGGGAACGATGAAGGTGTCGCCGTAGACCTGATTGAAGCGGGTGGCAACGTCCCGTGCAAGCTCAAGGTGCTGCTTCTGGTCGTGACCTACGGGAACCATCTCCGTCTGATAGAGAAGGATGTCCGCCGCCATAAGGGCAGGGTAGGTAAAGAGACCTGCATTGATGTTGTCCTCGTTCTTGCGGCTCTTGTCCTTGAACTGAGTCATTCTTGAAAGCTCGCCGAACATAGTGTAGCAGTCAAGTATCCAGCCAAGCTCTGCGTGGCCGGAAACGTGGCTCTGAACGAAAAGAACGTTCTTTTCGGGGTCAAGACCTGCGGCGATGTAAAGAGCCAGTGTCTCGTATGTTCTGCGGCGAAGCTCTGCGGGATTCTGACGAACTGTGATAGCGTGCTCGTCAACAACGCAGTAATAGCAACGGTACTCCTCAGAAAACTCCTTGAAGTTTTTGAGAGCGCCGAGATAATTTCCTATTGTAAGCTGTCCGGAGGGCTGGATTCCGGAAAATACAACCTTTTTATCCTTATACATTTTATACCTCTTGGTGGAAAAAACTAATTCTCATATTATTATATTATATTAATTCTTCCCCGTCAAGGACTTTTGAAAACCAAAAGAGAAAAAACAGCCACAGTTACTTGCGGCTGTCCTTTATGAGATTGATTATGTGGATCAGAAGCAGGATCAACGAATATATAAAATCAAGAGCAATACCTATGAGCAGTCCGCCGAGTATTTCCTCAAGTTTCTCTCCCTGTGCTGCTTCGAATAATAAAAAGCAAGCTATGCACAGCGCAGGTATAATGAAGTATAGCGCGATAGGGATAATGATCCTTAATGCTTTTTTCATATCGTTTCCTTTCTTAAACTAACATAAATCCAATTTCCATTATGATAAACAGGGTGAGAGGAACAAACTGCACACAAAAGCTGAGAACAGAGTGGCCTGATCTTCTGAAACGGATGCTGAATGCTATGGAGAGCATTGAAACAATGGGAAGGGAAATACCCAAATTAACCAGAGTTGTAAGGCTAGCTACTGCCCCTGCAGGAGGATTATCAAACGCAAAAATGCTGAAAAATCCTATCATGGATATGGGAATATAAAGCAGAGCAAGAATAACATTCGTTACGATGCCTGCGCGGTCAAGCTTGGAATAATGCTCGTTCTTTTTTGGTCCCCTAAGAATAAAAACGGTAAACACTATGGTGAGAACAAATATTACGGGAACTAAAAATACAGTGGGGGAGAAAGCCATAATATACCTCTTTGTTTTTTTCTTCATTATAATTCATAATTCGTTTTTTTGTCAACTGTTTTTTCCATGAAAGAGGACCGCATAATAGATAACGGATAGAAGAAATAAAAATCACCCCCACCGACGAGGTGGGGGTGTAGTGTTGAAAGAGAAAAATTACTTGGAGGTCATTCTTCTCTTTCTGATGATTATAACTGTTGCCATACCGCAAAGTGCGATCATAGCTGCGATCATAACGATCACGAAGTTATCGCCTGTAGCAGAGGAGCCGCCGTTAAGGTTAACGTCGGAGCCGTTAGTGTTGCCGCCGTTGTTGTTGTCAGCGTTGCCGCCGCCGATAATGTTGCCTGCTTCACCCTCAAGGTAGTAGCAAGCGAACATCCAGCAGTCTTCAAGGTCGCCGCCAACCCAAACGGAGTCTCCGTACCAACCGAGGCTTGTTCCTGCCTTCTTGAATACAGCGATAAGGTCGTCGGTAAGGGGATAGAGGCCTGTTTCCTCGTCCATGCACTCGAGGTATTCGATCATAGCGATAGTGAAGTCGTATACCTTAACAACCTCGTCGCCCTCGTAGATAAGCTCCTTGAGCTGACCGTAGCTGTTTGCAGCCTCGAGAGACATGAGTGTGTCGTTGAGATCTGCATAGAGGATGGGGCCGTCAGCGCTGTTGAGGTGGTAATAGCCGTCCTCGCCGAGAACTGCTGTATCTACTGCAGCATCGAATGTATCAACGTAGAGAAGATCGTCAGCATTGCCTGTGAAGTCAAATGCCTCGGGCTTCTTTGCATTTTCGTGATATTCGCGGGGGATCTCCTTGATCACAACCTCTTCATAGTCAACTGTTACGTTTGCAGTTCCGTCAAGTGTGAGAACTGCAACCCAGATAGACTGACCAACTCCTGTGCAGAGCCACTCGAAGGAGTTTTCTGTAACAACTCCCTCGGAGATATAGTCGCCACTTTCGCCTACGTTCACCCACATACCGTTGGTGCTTACGAGACCGATAAGGCCGTTTGCGCATGTGAATGTATACTTACCTGTGTTTTCAGGCTCGAATGTGTAGAGAGTATAGGGATAGAAGGGATCTACGGGATAATCGTTAGTACCGAGAACGAGATATCCGTCGTTATGAATGAAGTTGCACTCGGGAGTTTCGTCGCCGCTGCCGCCTTCGTCACCACCGATGTCGCCGCCGCCGATGTCATCACCGCCGCCTTCACCGTTCTCTCCTGCAACGAAGCTGAGAGTCCAGTTAACTGTTCCCGCGGGATTTGCCCACATATTAGCGGGATCATAGGTTGCAACGAAGATAGTGAGAACGTCGCCGGGCATTACGCCGATCTCCTCAGAGGAAACAACGGGATCGTCATCAGACCAGTGCATATCGCCGTAAATATATCCGCCGTCAGCCTTTTCTCCGTTGATGCTATACTGCCAGCCGGAGGCATCGTTCATAGTAATAGTAGCGGTGCCTTCTTCTGTAGCTGTCCACTTATAGTAGTGTCCCTGGTTGCCCTCTTCAAGAGAAGCGGAATGATCGCCTGCCTCGATATTTTCGGGAGCACCCATGGAGCCAACGCCAGCAAAGCTAACGCTTATGTTTGCAGTACCCTCGGGATTTGCCCACATATTTTCGGGGTTATAGGTTGCAACAAAGATCTGAAGCTCATCGCCTGCAGATACTGCAACTTCTTCGTAATACACAGGCTCTGCATCGTCGCTGTAGTTATAGTTGCCGTATGAGCCCTTTGTAAGGTTGTTTACAAAATAGAGCCAGCCAACATCGTTATAGTCAGCATCGTAAGCACCTGCACCGATCATAAATACACCGTCAGCGGGAGCTATGAGGGAGTACCAATGACCCTCGTTGCCGGCTTCGAGAGCTGCCTCAACATATGCTCCGAGAGCGCCGCCGTAGGGGTTTACCTGAAGCTCGATAACCTCAGGGTTATCCATTGTACCGTACTGGATATCACCGCCGCCTGTAAGTGTGAGCTTAATGGTGAGAGCCTCTGTATCGTTATTCTGGATCTGGAATGTGTCAGCACCTGTAACCATGGTAAGCTCTGTTGCTGCATTATATGTCTGTCTGCAGTACCAGAAGAAGTAGTTCTGGCTTGATGCCTCGACTACATTTGCTACGGAGCCGTTGCAGTTGTTTACTTTAACGTATACGCCGCTTTCTGCGGGAACGTTAACGGTTATAGCTTCTGTTGCTGTATTATCCAACAGATAGGGATTTTCGTATGTACCGAGAGCAGCGTCCTCAGCAAATACGACAACTGATATTGTTGAAGCAAGAACTGCCAATACCAGAAGGATGCTTAAAACCTTTTTCATGTTTTTCTCCTTAAGAACTATATGAATTAATTGCTTTCAAACAATTACTCGGTTATTGTAGCACAATAGAGTGCCGGTTGCAATAGAAAAATAAATTTAAATTAAATGAATTTTCCTACCCAGGTCATATTGAGGGCAGGTCTGTTATTTCTTCTGTCAGGCTTTGCTCCCACATTAATAATGAGCTCATCGCCTGCATTGACCTGCATCTCTATGTATGCGCCGTTTGCATCTTCTGCAAGATCAGCTTCGCTTGTTCTCTGGGCGGAATTGCGGTTATTGGTGATCATCATAATGTAATCCGCATTCTTCTGAGTAACGTAGAAGCGTATCGTACCTGCTTTTTCTGCGTAGTACTTATAGAAGTAACCGTCATCGTCTCCTGCGGGAAGAGTGAGAGCAACGGGAGCGCCCATTTTTGTTACGAGCAGGGGATTTGACTGTGTACCTGTAAGATTTGTAAACACGAGGGTAAAGGATGCTGCAGCGCCGCCTGTGTTACCGATCTCAAGAGTGATGAAATCACTTGCGAGAGCTGCGGGAGCTACAAATGCAACAACACCGTTCTGAGCGTTATAGCGAACGCCGTTGCAAACGACGTATGCTGCGGGGCTGTTAATTGTAACGTACATACCGCCTATACGCTGAATGCTGTAGAAGAGGGACTTGCCCGCAGGAACCGCTACTGTTGTAACAGACATACTGTTTGTTCCTACGGTAGGGATCTCGAGATAGGGATTATCCTTGGAGCCCTGACCCAGTATCTCCTCGCCTGAGGGATTGGTTACGGGAGCATCTGTAACAGGGGTGGTAACGGGATTCTGGTTAACTACAGGAGCGGTCGTATCGGGAGCGGTTGTTTCAGCCTCGGTGGTCTCAGCTTCTGTAGTTTCGGCCTCAGTGGTTTCTTCCTCTGTTGTGTCAGCCTCTGTAGTATCCTCGGCTGTCGTATCTTCCTCAGTAGTATCGTTCTGAACGATAGTTGTATCGTCGGGCTTATTGTCATCCTTATCGTTATCGTCAATGTTTCCGACAACGATACAGATCGCCACGATTATAGCAATTATAAGAACAAGAGCTATACCTGCAACAATAAGCAGTCTTTTATCAAGGGCTTTAAGCTTATCGAGCAAGGACTTCATGATCAGCCTACCTTTGAAATCTCGAGAGTGTACTCAGTTGCGCCTGCTTCAAGGTAGATCTCACGTGCGCCTGTGTATTCATAGCCTTCGGGACAGGACATTACGGAGAGCTTGTGGCCTTCCTCAACTGCAACGTTGAAGAGAGCGATACCCTTATCATCGGATCTTGCGGGAACGCAAGCATCCTTGCAGATCTGAACGATAACGCCGGGAACGACGTTGCCGTCACCGTCAACGATAGTTACCTTGAAGCTCTTTGCAGCCTCAGTTGTATCTGCAGCTGTTGTATCAGCGGGCTTTTTGTCTGCAACAGTTGTATCAGCTACAGTTGTGTCTTCTTCCTTGTTTCCGTTACAAGCGCAAAGGCCAAAGATCATGCAGCCAACGAGTATAAGAGCGAGAAGAATCTTAATGTTTTTCATAATAATCTTTCCTTTCAGTTAATGTTGATTATCGGGAATATCTTCGATATTTCTGATCGTAGTTTGAGTGTAGCTTTCAGATGTGAAGAATTCAAATATCCTTTCGAATACGCCTTCTTCTGTTACCATGCCCTTATGTATCATAGACACGGTGCCGTATCTGTCAATGACTACGGTGGTGGGATAGGCTGTGAGCTTCATAGCCTTTTCCCAGGCGATATCGGCCTTTGCCATAGGGAAGGTAAGACCGTTGCTTTTTGCAAACTCGGATATGCTTTGTTCCGTACCGTCAACGGGATTGAGGGCAACAAGCGCAATATCCTCGCTGTATTTGCAAAAAGCCTTTTCAAGATAGGGGAACTCGGTTTTACAGGGGCCGCAGTTCATAAACCAGAAGTTCAGAACAACTGCCTTTTTCGTTTCAAGAAGCTTTGAGAGGGTGTGCTTTTCGCCGTTACAGTCAGTCACTTCAAAGTCGAGAAAGACGCTGCCCAGGGAAAACACAGTATTATCAAGGCTTTCCTTTGGGAGAAGCTTTGCTTCAAGGATGATATCGGTGCTGTCGGAATCCACAGGATAATGATCCTTTGCAGTATAACCGAGAGGGGATTCCTTGAGGGCAGCGTAGTAGGTGCCCTCAAGGGCTGTAAATGTAATTTTTCCGTCAGTGTCTGTAGTTGAAGCCCAGACAAGCTTTGAAAGATCTTCGTCCTCGAAAACGTTGATGACAACGCCTGCAAGAGGCATACCGCTGTCACCCGTAAGGGTAATGGTATAGGGGATCCTTTCAGTTTTGTCCGAGTCCTTTGCGCATCCCGAAAAAGCAAGTCCGGAAAGCAAGAGGACAAGGAGGATTATAAAGCTGAGCTTTTTCATGTCTTTATCAGCCTGCGTAGCAGCACATAAGGAGCCACGCGATCTCTGTATTGATGGTAGAGTCGTTATTTCCGTCCATATCCTTGAAGATATAGCCGTGGCCGTCTATATCCCACCAGCCTGCATGGTCGCCGTGCTGCTGGATGATATACTTAAGATCCTCTGTGAGGGGGTAAACGCCTTCGTTCTCGTCAGCGCATTCGATATACTTGGAAACGCAGTCCGTATAATTCTCACGCTTTACGAAATTCTCGTAGTCCTTGCCCTTACCGTCGTAGAAGTACTTAAGGATACCCTGCTTTTTGATGATGGTGCCGAAGCAGGCGATATAGTCGCAGTCCTCTGTGAGACGAACAAGAACAAGGGGGCCGTCCTCGCTTCCCAGGTGGTAGAACTCGTCATTTTCGTTATAAACCAGCTTGTAAGTGTCGGTAGCGGCTGTAAGATCAAACTCCTTAAGCTCTGTTCCCTCGGGAAGAGTATAGATATCCATTTCGTGGGTAGCCTTGTATACCTCCCAAGGCTCATCCTCGATGGTCTTCTTGGGGTCGCCGAGGCGGTTGATGGCAAGAACGGTGTTTGCGGTCTTGTCGTCCTTTGAGTCGATACCGATAACGTAAGTGGCAGTACCGCCGTCGCCTGAGCCGATCATATCTGCTCTGACGGTGATGGTGAAGCTGTTATCCTTGATCTCGGCAGTATTCTGAGTCTGAACGAAGTGAGGAGCGCCGTAGTAGCCTATCTCGACCTTTGCAGAGTCCTTGATGGAGAACTCATATTCGCCTGCCTGAGTGGGGGAGAAGAGAAAATAAGTTCTTGCGTTCTTTTCGAGAGTAACGTAGGAGCAGCCAACGGATACGGAATAAACGTCGTGCTCATTACCTTCAGCGTGAAGAACGGTGGTCTCTCCGACAGGAACATTAGCAAGGATAACGTCAGCTTCGGTTTCCTTTGCAGTTACCTTGGCTCCGCCCTCGTAATGGTAAGCCTCAGCGTTATCAGTAAAGCTGAGCTCAACGTCGTAGTCGCCCTTTGCCAGGACCTTTTCTGCAACGCCGTCCTTGTTAACAGCCTGCATAGCGACCTTTTCGCCGTTCTGCATAAACTGAACGACGATACCGGTAGTATAAGGATTGCCGAGAGCATCCTTAACGCTTACCTTGTATGTTGCCTCGCCTCCTGCAGAGCAGGAAGCGAGGAGAAGTGCTGACAGAAGAAGGGTAGTTGCAAGAATGAGAGTAATAATTCTTTTCATAATTTTAACCTCGATTCCAAAAAATTATTTACCGAGGTGATCGTAGTAGTAGCAGAGCTTCAGCCAGGAGTGTTCAACATCGTCGAAGGTGTACTTATCCATAAGCTCCTGAAGGATCTCAGCAAGGCGCTCATCAACTACTACGCAGCCGTCAAGCTCAGTGCCGGACTTATCGATCTTATCAACGTAAGCCTTGATATCGTCGGTAAGGTCGGGGCCCTTGCCGTGGTAACGGCCGTCGAAAATGTCGTCGATCTGATAGAGATCGCAGTTTGCGTCGTAATCCTCGCCCCAGAGCTTTTCAAGATATTCCTTAGTCTTTTCAACGTCGCCGTCGTTCTGCCTAAGGTATGCAAGGATCTCGCCGTCAGTTTCAGACTTTGAGAAGTCAAAGCCGCCCATCTGGATCATTTCGAGGATAGACTGGCTGAATACGGGTGTGAGGCCTGTGAAGTCGCAGTAGATGAGGCTTCCGTCCTCGGAGTAGTACTTGCCGTCACGAAGAACGGGAGTGATACCGCCTGTGATAATATCGTAGATCTCCTCTCCTGTTGCGTCGGAGTCGTATGTGAAGTATCCGGGAGCGCAGAGGCGGAAGAGGTCGTAGGAGGGAGCAATGAACTCTACGTCATAGTAGATGTAGCCTGTTGCGTATACGTCCCAGAACGCCATATTGATATAGTATGCAGTTCCTGCTTCCATGTAGTATACCATAGAGCAGTTGATATCGTCGGTGTACATTCTTTCATCGTGCTCATATGTGAGGAGAACGTTGCTGTTTCCGTCGAAGATCCAAGCATCGATACCGTCCTGATAGTCGCTCTTGGAGGTGAAGCGGTAAACGCCGGACTCTGTGGGAACGAACTTTGCGAATGTACCTCTGGGGATGATAGCGCGGTCATAGTAGAAGTAGTTTGTGGAGACGTCCTTGCCAAGTGTTACGGTATATGCAGAGGAGGTGGAAAGTCCCTTGATGGGGTCCTCAAGCTGCTTTCCGGAGGGGCCGTATGCCTGGAAGTACTTACACATCTTGAGCCACTCGTTGGGGTCGTCGTCAAAGCCTGCAACATCAGCTACCTGCTTGAGCATCTCAGCAAGCTCGCGGTTGACCGTGCAGATACCCTTGAGGGAAGCATTGGATGCATAGGAGAAGTACTGAACCATTCCAAGGCCGCCGTCTTCCTTCTTGTTGTAAAGGCTGATACCGTCCTTATCTGCCTCGCCGTTGTAAACTATATTCTGAACGTAGTCCTCTTCGTTGAAGGGGGTGTAGTCCTGAAGATCTGCAAGGAGGAGGGGACCGTCTGCAGTTCCTACGTGGTAGTAGCCGTCAGTCTCATTGAATACAACGTTAACGTACTTATATGTTTCGCCGTCGTCATCGGTGGTTGCCGCATATCTGGGAAGGTATGTGTCAACGTCGATATCGGAAGAGGAAACGACTCTCATATTGTCGATGTAAACAGTGTCCTCGCCCTCGGCGCCGTCGGAGTCCTTAAGGTAGCAGAATGCAACCTCGTATGTGCCGTCCTTATCTGCAACGAGAGGATAGCAGGACTTCCATGCTTCCTTTTCGTCAACGCCGGAGATCTGGAATACGTCCTCGCCGTCAACGATAACGTAGAGCACGTCGCAAAGTCGCTCGGAGGAGATGAGGTAGTCAAATCCGAGAGCCTGACCTGCCTTAAGGGTAACGTCTGCGTACATAATGGTGGTAGTATCGTCGATACCTATGTTGGATGCCTTGATGCAGTCTGCGCCAAGCTTTTCAGCCTTGATGAAGGGCCAGATATACTCAGCGTTTTCGTCCTCTGTTTCGGGACGGTAGGTAATATCTATGTTGCCCTTGTTGATAGTAGCCGCGATCTCCTCGCTTGCGGGCATTTCAACGTTGGGCTTGATAAGAGTAACCATCTCATGGATGGACTGGCAGATCTTCTGCTCGTAGTCCTCAGCTGTGAAGTGGTCAAACGCGCAAACCCAGGGGCGCTTGGATGTTACCGCACCAACCTCGATCACGGAGATTACGCCGTAACGGTCAATGAAGACACTTGTGGGGTAGCCCTGGATAGAGAATGTGTTGGACCAGGAGGAGGGGCATGTTGCAACAATGAAGGGAAGCTTTTGCTGATTCTGGAATGCCCTTACAGCTTCAACTGTCTGGTCCATAATAAGGTTATTGAGAGCGATGATCTCAATGTCTTCCTTATAGTCCTCATAAACGTCGGAAATGATGGGAAACTCGGAAACACAGGGGCCGCAGGTAGAGTACCAGAAGTTGAGCATTACCATCTTCTTGTCCTTGAGGATCTCGGAGAGAGTAATGTCCTCGCCGTCGATGGACTGTACGGTAAAGTCGTACATAACGTCGCCGGCCTTAAGAGTTGCTGTGGAGAGGTCCTCGTCTGTGATAAGAGCGGAGGAGAGCTTGATGGAAGCCTTTTCGCCGTCGAAGGCGTAGCTTTCCTTAACGTCGTATCCCTTGGCAACGCCGGATAGAACGATAGCGTACTTGTCGCTCTTTGCGAGCTTGAAGCTTACCTTACCCTCGCTGTCGGTCTTGGCGTAGTCGGACATATCCTCAAGCTTATCGTTTGTATAAACGTATACGTCAATGCCTTCAAGGGCCATACCGCCCTTGGTTTTGACGGTAACGGAATACTCAGTCTTTTCGCCGGCAGCGCCGCCGTCGCCCTCACCGTCGCCGTCGCCTGTGGATATGCCCTTAAAGAGTGCGATACCACCGAAGACAGCTCCTGCGATAAGGAGTGCGCCGAGAATGCATGCAATAATGATGATGGGAAGCTTCTTGGATTTTTTCTTAGGCTCCTTTTCTTCGGGAGCCTTGGGAGGTTCGATGGGGGCACTTTCCTTGGAGGTCTCGTCCTCCTTTTCAGGTGCCGCATTTTCCTCAGGCTTTTCAGCCTCGGGCGCGGTTGCTTCCTCTGCGGTTTCTGTAGCCTTTTCCTCTGCGGATTCAGCTACCAGCTCCTCAGAGGAGTTGATATCTTTTTCTTTTTCCATATTGATCTCCATTCTAAAAATTTAGAGGGGTCGTCAGATTAACCAGAAAATGATCGTAATGATAAGATATATGACAACGAGAAAGCCGATAACCACGAGCATGGGGAGGAACATCATCTTAACTGCATTCCAGTAAGTGTTCCAGATATCCTTCGGGCTTGAGGTCGTTCCTTTTTTTGCCCAGGCGAATCTGTCGTGTATTCCCGACATATCCGCAATGGTGCGACCGTCGTCGATATAGGTGATCTTTTCCTTTTTCTGCTTCTTTTTACTCATTGAAATTCACCTTTGCAAAGTGTCAGTCAAGGAGATGGCAAGCGGCGCAGTGGCCGTTACCGTAGTCCTTATATTCGGGAACCTTTTCCTTACAGATATCTGTTGCGTGAGGGCAACGAGTATGGAAGCGGCAACCCTTGGGAGGATTTGCAGGGGAGGGGATGTCTCCCTTGAGGATTATTCTGTTCATCTTCACGTCGGGATCGGGATGGGGGATTGCGGAGAAGAGCGCCTGCGTATAGGGATGCAGGGGCTTTGAGAAAATATCTTCCTTCGTTCCGTACTCTACCATGCTGCCGAGGTACATAACGCCGATCTTATCGGAGATATATTTAACAACGGAAAGGTCATGGGAAATGAAGATGTATGTCAGACCGAGATCCTCCTGAAGCTTCTTCAGAAGGTTGATGATCTGAGCCTGAATTGAAACGTCAAGGGCGGAAACGGGCTCATCGCAAACCACAAGTCCGGGATTTACCGAGAGTGCGCGGGCGATACAGATACGCTGTCTCTGTCCGCCGGAGAACTCGTGGGGGTAACGCTCGTAGTAGTAATCGCGAAGGCCGCATTTATCCATAAGGTCGAGAACGTAGTTCTTGATCTCTGCCTTAGGAACGATCTTGTGCACCTCAACGGGCTCGGAAAGGATACCGCCTACGGTGCTTCTGGGGGGGAGTGATGAATAGGGATCCTGGAAGATGATCTGCATCTTCTTTCTGATCTCTCTCATCTGCTTTTTCTTGTATTTGGTAATATCCTTTCCTTCGAAGATGATATTACCGCCTGTGGGCTCGTGGAGCTTGAGGATAGCGCGTCCGAGAGTGGTCTTACCGCATCCGGACTCACCAACTATACCCAGTGTTTCTCCTGCTTTGAGCTTGAAGGAAACGTTATCAACGGCGATAAGCTCCTGAGTTACCTTACCTGTAATAGTCTTCTTGAGGGGGAAGCTTTTGCAAAGATTCTTGACTTCAAGAATAACGTTATCATTGTTTGCGTCGAAAGGAACGCACTTTTCATCAGCCATTGTTCTTTTCCTCCTCACTGTAAAGATGGCAGGCAACGTAGTGAGTAGGGCTCACCTGTACCATTCCGGGATAGTCGCCTGAGCACTTCGCAATGCACTTGTCACAGCGCTCCTTGAAGTAGCAGTGAGAGGGCATATTAACGGGGTTAGGTACGTTACCGGGGATATTGAAAAGCATATCACTGTCAGACTTGAGAGTAGGCTTTGACTTCTGAAGTCCGATAGTGTAGGGGTGCATGGGGTTATGGAAGATCTCCTTTGCAGTACCCTGCTCGATTACCTTACCTGCGTACATAACTACAACGTAGTCAGCCATCTCTGCGATGATACCCAGGTCGTGGGTAATGAGCATGATAGAGCCGTCGATCTTGTCCTTAAGGTCGCGGAGAAGATCGAGGATCTGCGCCTGAATAGTAACGTCAAGAGCAGTTGTGGGCTCGTCTGCAATAATGAGTCTGGGGTCTGCGGCGAGAGCCATAGCTATCATAACTCTCTGTCGCATACCGCCGGAGAGCTCGTGGGGGAATGCGGCGTAAACTCTTTCGGGAGCCGCAATACCTACGAGGTTGAGCATTTCCATGGATTTTGCCTTGGCATCCTCCTTGGTAGCGCCCTTTTTATGGATGAATGTAACTTCATCAAGCTGCTGTCCGATGGTGAAAACGGGGTTCAGGCTTGTCATAGGCTCCTGGAAGATCATAGCTATCTGATTTCCGCGGATCTTATGGATATCGCGGATAGGCATCTTAGCTATATCGTACACTTTTTCGCTTCCGTCCTCTTCCTTTGCGTTGAAGCGGATCTCGCCGGAATAGATCTGGCCTGTGGGCCCCTGCAAGAGTCTCATAACGGACATACTTGTAACGCTTTTTCCGCAACCGGATTCGCCAACGATACCAACGGTTGCATTCTTGGGGATATTGAGAGAAACACCGTTAACAGCCTTGACAACGCCCTGCTCTGTAAAGAAGTAGGTATGGAGGCTGTCGATCTCAAGGATATTCTTATTATCCTTCATTTCCGTAAGGTATTCGCTCTCGTCGCACTTGCGGTTCTTATAAGCCTCAAGGCGCTTCATTATTTTATTGTTTTCTTTGGCAATGGCGCGTATTTCGCGACCGGAGAGATAATTTTTATTCTTAGCCATTATTATCTCCTCGCTTTCGGGTCAAGGGCGTCGCGCAGACCGTCGCCGATGAAGTTGAAGCCGAGAACGGCAATAACGATACATACGCCGGCGGGAACCCATACGTTCAGATGGTTCTGAAGGATGTCCTGATTTGTTGAAATGATGTTGATCATAGTACCCCAGGCGGCGTAAGGAGCCTTAACGCCAAGATTGAGGTAGGAAAGGGTTGCCTCGTAAAGGATCATGCTACCGAGAGAAAGTGACATGGATACGATAAGCTGGGGCATAACGTTAGGAACGAGATGCTTGAAGATCTGGCGGCTTGTGGAGTAACCCATAGCCTCTGCCGCAACCATATACTCCTGCTCACGGAGAGAAAGGATCTGACCGCGCACAAGGCGGGCAGTACCGGGCCAGGAGATAAAGGTGAGGTAGATCATAAGGAGATAGATACGGTACTTCGCATCGATCTCGGAAGCATCAAGGATTGTACTGATAATAAGGAGGATCGGGATACCGGGCAGACATATAAGTATATCGCAAAGACGCATGATTATGTTATCAATAGCGCCGCCGAAGTATCCTGCGATACCGCCAAGGATTACGCCGAGGATGGTAATAAGGAATACTGCGATAAAGCTTACCGTAAGAGAGATACGGCCACCGTACATAAGACGTACGAAGATGTCGTAGCCCTCGTTATCCGTACCAAGGATATGAGTTGCACTCGGTCCGTCAAGGAAGTTATCCTTAAGGGATTTCTCTGTAGTCTGACGGATAGTGTATTCCTTGCCGTCAACGGTATATGTAGTCTCGGAAACGGAGTACTCGGTCTTACCGCTTTCGTCAAGCTCGATCTCGCCCCACTCTGTATAGAGAAGAGGGCCTGCGAAGGAGAAGATAAAGAGTCCGATTACCATTATAAGACCTATGATCGAGAGCTTTGAACGGAAGAATCTTCTGACTACCATTCTGGTAGGAGACATAAGACGGACCGTTTTATCGTGAGGCACGTCGTCTTCCTGAACGGTCTTTTCTTCATTTGTTTCTTTTTCTTTGATATCGTTCATTATTTCGTACCTCCTTTACTCAAGCTTAACTCTGGGGTCTACTATTCCATACATAAGGTCGGCAAGAAGAACGCCGAGAACGCTGAGGAGCGCAAGGAACATATTGTAGCCCATGATGAAGGGGATATCGCCTCGGTTCATCGCATCGAGAGCGATGTTACCGATACCGGGAAGGTCAAATACCTGCTCTGTGATGATAGCACCGGAGAAGAGTGAGGGAAGAAGACCTGCAAGGCTGGTAACGAGGGGGATAAGTGTATTGCGGAATGCATGCTTGTTGATAACTACCTTTTCGGAAAGACCCTTAGCGCGGGCAGTTCTGATATAGTCGGAGTTCATAACCTCAAGCATATTGGTTCTGGTCATTCTCATTCTCGCACCGATAGAAAGGATAACGATTGTGAGAATGGGTATAAACATATGAACGAAGTAGTCGCCGAGAAGCTGGATTCCCGTATAGGATGCAGTAGCATCAACAAGACCGGAGGCGGGGAACCATCCAAGCTTTAAGGCGAAGAAGTCCTTCAGCATATTACCGAAGAAGAAGGAGGGGAGGGAGATACCGATCATAACGAGAACGGTAACCAGATAGTCGCGGAAGCTGTACTGATGGGTAGCTGCCGTAATACCGAGAGGTATTGCTATCATAAACTCAAAAATTGTTGCGATAAGAGCGATGGCAAAGGAGATTCCCATATGCTCAAAAATAACCTGAGCTACGGGAATACCGTATACGAAGCTTGTACCGAGATCAAATCTTGCAAGAGCTCCGAGCCATGAGAAATAACCCTTGAGAATGCCGAGGAAGCTGTTATCGCCCAGTCCGTACATCTCATACATTGCGTTTACTGTTTCTTCGCTTACAGTCGCGCCACCCTGATTGATGGCGTTGATCTTATCCTGGATAAAATCAACGGGCATCAATCGGATGAGAAAGTAAATGATCAGTGAAACGCCGAGAAGTATAAGAATAGACATTCCAAGTCTTTTCAATATATACTTTAACATTTCTTTTTGTTTTTACAGTACTTAAAAATCAGTCAGCAAATTCAACTTCCCAGATACGGTCAAGGGGAGAAGAATAGGGGTTCATATCGTCCTCTGCGGGAAGGCTGTCAGAGCTGATAACCTTGGAGTTGTAAGCATAGAGAACGCTTCTCTGGTATACGGGGAGCTCGATAGCAAGGTCGAGGATCTCGCCCATTGCTTCCATATAAAGCTCGCTTCTTTCTTCCTGATCGTTTGTCTCACGAGCCTCGTCGATAAGCTCGGAGAGATCGTCGAGGATCTTAAGCTCTTCGCTTGTACCGCTGGTCTTAAGGTAGTTATAACCCCATGCGAGAGTACTTGTTGCAGTGGAATCCTTGTGGTATACCTGATAGAGGTCAGGGTCAAGAGCGCTGGACCAAGCAGCAGCCCAAACCTCAAGAGAACCTGTATTGATCTTTGTAAGTGCCTGAGTGTCGCAAACTACTTCAACGTCCCAACCCATATCGTTGAGAAGAGCAGCCGCGTCACGGAATACCTTGTATGTGGGGTGATCCTGGAGAGAGGAGCCTGCGATAGTGAACTTAACCTTAAGGTCGGAGTCACCCTCGGAAACGCCTGCCTCCTGCATATATTTTTCGATATTTGCTTTTGCGATATCTTCGCTCCATGCGCCGAGAGGAGGATAATCCTTGCCGTTGTCTGTTGCGTCAGCGCCCTGAGGATAAGCCCAGCTTACCTTGGACATAGGCCAGAAGATCTGCTCTGCAGTACCTGCGCGGTAGTAGTCGAGAGCGAGAGATGTGTTCATTGCGCACATGATAGCCTTACGAAGGTTGATATCATTTACCTTTGCGGAGTTGATACCGATATAACCGTAACCGAGCTGATCTGTGGAGAGGGTAACCATACCCTTGGAGCCGAGCTTCTCGAGCTTTTCGTAGTTATCTGTTGTAAGAGCGGGGGAGATGTAGTGAACGTTACCTTCCTCGAGAGAAGCGATAGCGTTCTGAGAGGATACTACCTGATAGCGGATCTTTTCGATCTTAGCGTTTTCAAGCTCTGCGCCAACTGTTTCGAAGTTCTCGTTAGCCTTGAAGTAAACAACGTTGTTTGTGTAGAAAGCGCTTTCGGAGGGAGAATCGGAGTTCTTTGTGTCAGTTGCCTTGTATGCACCTGCGCCCATGGGGATCTTGATGTTTCTTGTGGACTGGATGATATCTGTCATGAAGTCAAAGCTTGCGAACTCAACGCCGAACTTATTGTTCTCGATATCAACGCCAACCTTTGAACCCTCGCCGTAGTAGTGCTGAGGAGCGATGGTAAGAGCGAAGTTCCAGATAGCCTTGGGGTCGATGCCGTCGATTGTGATGGAGAGAACGTCGTACTCGCCCTCTGCCTTAACTGTACCGTCGTCATTGTGAGCGGAAGCGATTGTGTACTCTGTGCCGTTTACAGTGATCTTCTCGCCAGCCTTATCTGTGTGGCCGAGAGAAACGATACCGGAGATTGAGGGAACAGCAAGTGTACCGTCATCGGAAACGTTTTCGTGAAGGATAACTTCCTTAGCCTTAGCTGTGAACTCTGTTGTAAGAGTGTTAGCTGTTGCCCAGTACTGGAGAATGATGTTAAGCTCTCGAGCGATCTTATCGTTGAAGATGTAGTCGATAGCCTTTTCCTTGGAGTCGATGGAGGAGGGGTAAGCAGGAGTGAGCTCCTTGATCTTTGTACGGTCGATCTTACCGTCTTCGCCTTCCTCGTACTCTACCTCAACGTAGCCCTCTGTGTACATGAAGCAGAAGATCTCGTCCTTGAATTCCTCATAGGACTTGTAGGGCTCGTCGATGTAGGATTCCTGTGCGCCGAGGTAGTCGTTTTCAAGCTCTTCCTTGAAAAGCTTGAGAGCGTACTCGTAGTCAGCGAGAAGGTCCTTTTCTGTAACGCTGTCAGCGTCGTTGGAGATAGCAGCCTTGTATCCGGAGCTTACGGAGTGACCCTTGATAGCGTCAACCATAGCGTCGTAGCCAACTTCCTTTGTGGAGGAAGCCTTGAGCTCGGAGTTGAAGAGGTTTACAAGCTCGTTGAGACGAGCGGAGGCACGGTTGGATGCCTGAGAGGAGATAAGGTCGTCAGAGTCGTCACTTGCAGAACCTACAGTCTGAGTTCTGTACTCAGAAAGACCGAGGATGTCTGTGGAGTAAAGAGTGTTTGAGCCTGTGTAAACGGGGTCAAGATATACGTAGTAGTTGAAGAGGATATCTTCCATTGTAAGAGCTTCGCCGTCAGAGAACTTGATGCCGTTCTTGATTACGAAGTTATATGTTGTTGTATCGTCGTCGTTTTCAACGATCTCGTAGTCCTTAACGACTACTGCTTCGTTCTCACCGTATGCTACCTGAACCTTGCCGTCCTTATAGGTAGCACCGAGCATGCTTACCTGAGTCATGCTGACGATAGTTCCGTCAGGAGCGGATGTGTAGAAGAAGGGGTTAAAGAGTCCGTCGAGCTGCTCTGTCATAATAACGAAAGCATCGGCGGAGCTGCCTGTGCATCCTGTAAGGGAGGATACCATACCTACGCACATAGCGCAGATAAGCAAAAGTGAAATAAGCTTTTTCATTTTTTCTCTCCTTTATAATATATATGTAGAATTTTGCTTATTCTTTTTCAGAAACGGTCACTGTGTTACCGTTTGTGGTGACTATTATCTTATCGGGCTCATCGCCTGCAGACTGTGCCTTGATATCGGCTGCAGCGATGACGGAGGGGTCACCCATACCGCAAACAAGGCCGATGGAATAGTCATCAACGCCGAAATAGCAGGAGGAGTCGATCTTGAGTGTACTTGTCTTGATCGCTACGTTAGTGATCTTTGCCTCATTTGAGAGAGTACCTGCGAAGAGGCCGAAGCTTGAGCCTACTACACGTGTACCGCCCTTAACGGTGAAGGTAACGTTTTCGAAGGTAAGGTCGGAGATCTTTGCGCTTTCGGTGATATTACCGAAGAGACCGGAATTGACCTTTGAGTTGTTGGTCTGGGTAGCTTCGATATTCTTCATGGTGTGGCCGTTTCCGCGGATCTCTCCGGTGAAGTTGCCGTACATGAATGAAGTGGGCCAGATCTCATCTGCAAAGTCAAGGTCCGCAAGGATCTCGTAGTTTCCGTTGACGCTTGCGTTGTCGAGGAACTGCTCTGTGTTATAGATGCGGAACCATTCGCCCTCAGTCCAGTCAACGTAGAGCTTCATAACGTGGTCCTTTGCCGTACCGGTTTCGTAGTCGATAACGCCGGTATGGAGGAAGGACTCGTCAGAAAGCTTTTCTGTAAGATCGCTGTCAAGGAATGCTTCGTTGAACGTATATCCCTTTCTTTCGGGGAAGTCATACATTTCTATAGCGCCTGTTTCCTCGTCCCATGCGGGAAGCTTGATGCTTTCAACCACCGTGGGGTCGAAGACGTAATTGGAAAGAAGCTCTCCGCTGTCAGCGGCGTAGAACTCTATCTCAAAGAGGGGAACCCATGCAGCGTAAAGAGTAAGCACGGGCTTATCTGCGGAATGCTCCTTTGCGGGGTCGACCGCAAGGGTATCCTTTTCGAAATCCCATTTATCGGAGTAGGAATAGGTGGGATTTCCGTCTGAGTCCTTGCCGGTCTCAGTACGCTCAGCGTACCAGCCTGCAAGGAAATAACCGTTTTTGATTGCCTTGAATGCATCGTTGCCACGATTCTTGTCATCGGGAGAGATGAGATGTATCTCACAGTCTCCGTCAGAATTCTTGTCCATATTTGCAATGTTGAAGGAGTCAACGATCACGTAGGTATTGGTAGTGAAGACGCCTCCGTTAGCGTCATACTTGACGCTAACGGTATAGTCCTCAGAGTTATTGATCTCATAGGGGGATCTTTCAAGGGCACAGCCTGTTGTGAAGGCGATGGCTGCTACTGTAAGCAGAGCCAGGAGTGCAATTCTGATCTTCTTATTCATTACAGTCTCCTTCTTCCTTCTCTTCTTCTGTTGTTTCTTCTGAAGCCGCTTCTGCAGCTTCCTTGACAGCCTCATCAGTCTTCTTTTCGGAGGGCTTCTTTGCCTTTTCCTTAAGAGACTTAACGAAAGCCATGAGCTTTTCGCGATTCTTGTAACCGAAGAAGCTGAGCGCGGCAACGGCTGCAAGAGCCACTACTATAATAATGATAGAAATGATGATGCCGTCACCGTTTGTCTTTTTGTCCTCAGACTGATCATCCTTCTTGTTATCTTCCTTCTCGGCAGCCTCGAGAGCCTTGATACGCTGCTCTGCGCTTACCAGGTCGGAGTAGTTATTAACGAGAGCCTTCTGCTCGAGAGTTGCGATCTTTTCGTAAGCCTCTCTTGCGCTCTCAACGAGGGCCTTATCATTTGCTGAAACTCTTTCGGGGATAGCCTTGATAGCCTTGATAGCTTCAACGCTTGTCTTGTCGGGGGCTGCGGGACCGTCGATGCGGAGATCGAAGTACTGATCGCAGATGAATGAGTCATAGCACTCGCCGTTAACGGGCTTGACCATTGTGATCTTATCCTCAACGTAGCCTACGTAGTCAACGAAGTTCGCGCCGTAGAATACGTTGGAGTACATACCGCCGGTAGCGTTCCACATAAAGAAGGGAACGATCTCGAGAGGAGCGATGGTAACCTCGTTACCGTCGAAGTCCTCGTAGCTTCCGAAGTCTCCGGAGCCGGGGATGTTTTCGAGGCTACCGTAATGCTGGGGATCAAATTCTTCTTCGAACACGGGAACCGTGTAGCTTCCGAAGATCACCATATCAAGCTTTTCGCAAGCGTAGAACGCTTTGTGGCCGATAGATGTTGTAAAGAAGGGAAGCTTTACTCTGACAACGTCGCTTCCTGCGAATGCAAGAGCGGAGATACGTGTTGTATCCTCTGCAACTGCAACGTCCGTAGTCTCAATACCTGCAAAGGTGATAAGCTCAAGACCTGCATTTGTCTTGCAGTAGAGTGAGCCGTCAATAACGGATACAGTGTCGGAAAGCTCGAAGGTGTAATTCTTAACTTCCTTTTCTGTTCCCTTGTTTTTGTCCTTTTCGATAACAGTTTCGAAGAAGGGCTCTACCTTACACATTGCGAAGGGGTTGTCGGAGAGCTTTTCAAGGTCCTCGCCGAGAGTTACCTTGAAGGGAGTGAGCTCTTCCTTCATGAAGGCGTTCTTTCCGATCACTGTAGCACCGCTAAGATCAGCCTCAGTGATAGCGTCGTATGCGAAGGCATAGTCGCCGATCTCGGATACGAACTTAAGGTTTTCAAGTGTTGCGAGAGGATCACAGTAGGAGAATGCGCCCTCGCCGATAACTGTTTCTTCCTCGGAGAACTTAACAGTGCCAAGGAGTCTATTGGAAACGAATGCGTACTTGCCGATCTCTTCGCTTCCGGAGATATCTACCTTTTCAAGGCCGCACTCCATAAATGCGTACTCACCGATCTTTTCAACTGCTGTAAGGTTGATGTTCTTAAGAGCGTCGCAGCCTGCGAAAGCGTACTGAGGAATCTCCTTGATCTCGGGACTCAGAACAACGTCCTTAAGGAGTCTGCAGTAGGAGAATGCATATTCTCCGATGCTTTCAGCGCTTGAAATGTCAATGCTTGTGAGCTTGGGGCCGTGGTAGGAGTATCTGTACATACCGTCGCTTGTAACGTCGGCGATAGTCATATCCTGGTCCTTGCAGGAGTAGTAAACGTCACCGCTTATAGCGTAGTCACCGATCTTTTTAACCTTGGAGAGGTCGATGGACTTAAGGCTTGAGGTATTGTAGAATGCCATCTTTTCGATAACAGCGCCCTCGCCGAGGGTAACTGCCTCAAGGCTTGCGGCATTAGCAAATGCGTTTTCGCCGATAACGGCATTCTTACCGATGGTAAGAGAAGTAATGGGAGAGAAGAAAGTGTAGCGGAAGAGCTTCTTTTCGCCTTCCTTATATTCCTCTACCTTGAATGCGTTGTCCTTATTAAGGCTGAATGCGAACTTACCGATCTCGCAGTCGTCACCGATAACGATGGTAGTAAGATCGAGACACTCGCTGAATGTACCCTCAGCGATATCAGTCTTATTGGGGATAGTAACGCTTGTAAGCTTTGTATGGGAGAATGCATACTTGCCGATCTTGACCTTTTCGTCAAATGCGGGAAGTGTAGTGATAGCAGCTTCGAAGAATGCGTAGTCGCCGACATTCTTGAGAGCGCCGAGCTGAACACTCGCAAGGTTCTTATTGGAAGCAAGGCCGTACTCCTCGATCTTTGTAACGTTCTCGAGAGTAACGCTTGTGATCTTCTGGTTATGTGAGAATGCGCCCTTGCCGATGGTCTCAACCTTGTCGGCGGGAACTGTGGAAGCGTCAAACTCACCCTTAATAAGGGGAGAAACTGCGATAAGTGTCTTTCCGTTTTCGGAAATGATATGGTCTGCAGTCTGTACCTTATAGGTCTTGTTCTTTTTATCTATCTCAAATTCCTTGATCTGGGTATCTCTGAATGCGAACACGCCGATATCGTTAACGTCGGGGCCGACGGTAACCTTTGTCATATTTTCGCACTCATAGAACATACCCTCGGGAAGAACTGCGGAATTTACGTAGAACTCAGTGAGAGCCTCACAGCCTGTGAAGCAGTATGCAGCGTACTTGACCTTCTTTGCGTCGATCTTAACGTCCTTGAGCTTTTCGCAGCCTGCGAAGGCGTACTGACCGATGGAGAGGATAGTATCTGCAAGCTTGATTCCCTCAAGATTCTTGTTTCCTGCAAATGCGTAGTCGGAGATCACACAGATGGAGGAGAGCTCAAGAGTTCCGCGGATGTCGCATCTCTCAAATGCATTCTGGCTGATGATCTGGAGGTTATTCTCACCGGAGAAGGTGATCTTCTGGAGAGAGGAGCAGCCAACGAATGCGCCGTACTCGATAGACTGAAGTGTGGAGGGGAGAACGATCTCCTCAAGTGCTGTAAGGTTTGCGAATGCGTAGCAGTTGATCTTTTCGATACCCTCGGGGAGAACTACCTTTGTTATGGTGTTATCACCGATGTACCAGGCCTTGGAAGTTTCGGCATCGTCAAACGCAAGCTCCTCGGGAGTCTTCATAACGTACTCGAAGTTTGAGAATGCGAACTGACCGATCTCCTTGAGGTTGAGATCCTCAGGAACGTCAACAAGTCCGCCGAGACCGTAGTAGTGAGTAAGCATTGAGCCCTGGTTGATGTAGGGATCCTTGACCTCTACGGAAACTGTCTCGGAGTAGTAGGTGCTGTCGCCGTCCATCATTACCTTAACGGTAACGGATGCGAAGCCCTCTGCCTTGGCGGTAACTGCGCCTGTAGCGTCGATCTCAACGATCTCTGTGTTACTTGATTCAAACTCCACCGTTGTATCCTTGGGGAAGTAGGAGTCAAGGGAGTAGTTAAGTCTTACAGACTCGGAGGGATACATTTCAAGCTTGAAATTACCCTCGAAGAAGTTTGTATTACCTGTTTCGCCGATATCCTTATCTTCGTTTTCAATAACGTAATAAGCCTTAAGGGTGGTGTAGCCGTCAAGGGTAAATACGTCGGCAACAGGTCTGTCATACTTTCTGTAGCCTTCGTCATCCTCGTCAAGGACTATTACCTTGAAGGTGACGTCTTTGTTTGTCGTGGGATCCTGAGCCTTTATCGTTGCGCTGCCGGGGGCTACTGCAACCAGCTTGTTGTTCACGATACGAGCAACGGAGGGCTTGGAGGAGGAGAAGCTGAGAAGCTCTGCCCACTGGGTATCGGGTGTAACTACAGGCTCAAGGGTGAATACCTCGTTGGGGCTGAGTGTGAGCTCACCGCCGTCAATGCCCTCGAAGTAGAAGTCCTTGTAATCATCGGGGAGACCGATC
>JAFQDC010000073.1 GCA_017416205.1 Clostridia bacterium
AAGGATGCAGAAGCCGTGAATTGTCCGTCGTCGGCGTACAAAGGTACGACAGAGGGACAATTCGCGGCTAAAAAGCCGCATTTAACAATGAAATCCGCCGAAATAATCGGCGGATTTCTACTTTTTTACTGCGTTTTTCACTTAACTAATTACTATATGTTTTGCGGCTTTTGTTCTGCGCCTTTTTCCACAGTCTGAAGCGGCAGATCACTCTGCCGCTTTAAAGTTATATATGGGCTTTATATGCGCAATGATACGGGCGGTGGGCTCGATGCCTGTAACGATCTCGTCCATGCTCTTATACGCCATGGGGGACTCGTCAAGCGTTTGTGCATTTACGCAGGTCGTGTATATACCTGCCATCTGAGCCTTATATTCCTCCATCGTAAGCTTTTCAAATGCGGCAGTGCGGGACATAAGGCGGCCTGCTCCGTGAGGAGCGGAGCAGTTCCACTCCTCGTTACCCCTACCGATACAGATAAGGCTTCCGTCGCGCATATTGATGGGAATGAGGAGCTTTTCCCCCGCCTTTGCGGATACGGAGCCCTTACGGAGTATCATTTCGTCTGTGTCTATATAGTTATGAACAGTATGAAAAGCACTGTTAGCCCAAAGACCTGTCTTTTCGAGAAGTATCTCCGCCATCTTCTCGCGGTTTCGCTTGGCAAACTCCTGGCAAATGCGGATATCGTGAAGATAATCCTCCATAAAGATGCCGTAGAGATAGCAAAGCTCCCGGGGGAGTTTGGGTTCCTTTTCCTCCCACTCCTTTGCCAACCGCTTTAAGGTATCCTGTATCTCGCTTCTGCGGCCCTGCTCCTTATAGGTGCGGATGATCTCATCACGCTTTTTAAAGTATTCCTCCTTGCCGAGACTGAGATCAACGGCAATGCTCTGATAAAAGCCTGCCACCTGGGTTCCGAGATTGCGGCTGCCTGAGTGGATAATGAGATACTTATTGCCCTCCCCGTCTGCATCTATCTCGATAAAATGATTTCCGCCTCCGGGAGTACCGAGACTTCTCTCGAGCCTTCTGCTGTCCTTAAGGCTTCTGTAGCAACGGAGAACTGTAAGATCAAATCTCTCCTGTCTTCCCTCCCAGACCTCTCTTCCGCAGGGGATAGAATGTGCCGCCTCATCAAAGGCGGCAAGGTCAATATCCACCTTACCGAGATCAACGGTATACATACCGCATCCGATATCCACGCCCACCATATTGGGAACCACCTTATCGGTCACTGTCATTGTAGTGCCGATAGTGCAGCCCTTGCCTGCGTGGACGTCGGGCATTATTCGTATCCTTGAGCCTGCAAACGCCTCCTCGTCACATACGGCCTTTATCTGATCGTATGCCTGAGGCTCAAGCTCGTTTGTATAACATACGGCAGTATTGAAGCTGCCCTTTATCTCTATCATTTTCCTTTCTTTTCCGTTTCTTCTTCTTTCTTGGGCATATAGAAATAGGGGCCGCAAAGGTCTCCCTCGTGGGTCTTGATATAGGTCCAGGAATGATCCCTTGCCATAGCGTATATTTCTACGTGCTTATCAAGATTTTCAGATTTTGCTTCTTTTTGGGTCATCGAAAACGTCCCCTCATCCTCAAAGGGTTCAATATAAACGGCATTTTCCTTTGTATATGTCCAAAGACTGTCAAAGGCCTCTCTTGCCGCGTCGCCTTCAAGAAAGCTTCCCTTGGGAAGCAATTCCCAGGAAAACACGTGCCAGATATAATTCCCGGTGGAAATAACGTATTTCTCTATTTTATGTTTGGGGATGCCCTTTGCAAAGTGGGACATCCATTCCTTTTTAAATTCAGAAAACTCCATTGCTGTCTCCTTTCAGCTTATAACGCGGTATCGGTGCTGAAGCATCAGCCTTTGCCTCTGACGACTCCTGTGAGCTGCGCAAGAATATCGCCGCCTGCATTGAGATTGATATTGCCTACGTTCTCGCATATTCTCTCGATATACTCAAGCTCCTTCAGCTTATAAAGAGTCTGGTTTTCATCCATAAGCTTTGCCGTATTAAGGAGCGATCTTGTGGATGCAACCTCCTCGCGGCGGGAAATGACGTTAGCCTGCGCCCGCTTCTCGGCAATGAGCACGGTATTCATGATCTCGCGGACCTCTCCGGGGAGAATTATATCCTTGACACCTGCATCTGCAAACTCTACGAAGAAGGATTTTTCCTTCTCCTTTAACTTTGAGAACACGTGCTCGGACATCTGATCCTTATTTTCAAGGATCTCGTCAAGCTTATATTTACCAACGTACTCGCGAAGCGCAAGCTGAGCGCAGACGTGGATCTGCTCTTCGAAATCGTCGATCTCGGTAAGTATCCTTACACAGTCTGTAACCCGATAGTTGCAAACAAAATTTATGCGAAGGGATACCTTATCCCAAGTCAGCATCTCCTGCCCCGTTATATTCATCTGAGTAAGCCTTGTATCAACGTATCTTGTGTCGATCTTTGTGCCGTTTTCCCAGAAATAATAGGTGCCTGCATCAAGGATCCTATGAAGCTTCTGATTGAAATACACCACTGCCTTATGATACTCGGGTACTGCCACCTTGGTATAATACTTTGAGGGTATCTTTGCGAATATATACTCGGGGATATCGTCTGCAACGTCAGGGGTGGAAATATCAACGATCTTATACTCGTGCTTATCGGTCAAGGACCAAAAAGCATACTTGCCGCAGGGCAAAACGGAGTTGAGTTTTCCGTTTGTAAAATGAAGAGCGATCTCACAATCCTCCACCTCAACGGTGGAAACGGCATTTGCGACCTCGCAGTCTTTGAGGACGGTTTCAAGAGAGCAGGTGTAGGTTATAATGGGCTGATCCAGGTTCATGACCTCTATCTCTTTTCCGCCGTGGACGTAATATTTACCTGCTTTGAGCATTTTTATATACTTTCCGTTTTTGAAAAGAAATCCTCTCTGGTTTTCATTAATGATCATCTTTCTCATAATATGTGATCCTTTCGTAATTATTGAATATCTTTTTGTCCTGTCTTATTGTAGCCGAAGCACTCGCTGTAAAGCTTTTTGCCGATATAGTCTTTAAATCTGTAGCAATCGTATCTGTAGTATTCGTTCCAATAGCTGATCATACGGCTGTGACCCTTTTTGAACTGATCAAAATTGATACGGCAGAGCGCTTTAAAGCTTTCACAGCTTTTATTCCTCAAGCTTTTGTAAACGGCTTCAAGGATCTCCTTTACGTATTCATCGCATATCTTTATTACATATGGCACTGCCCATTTTGGTATATCATCTTCAAGAAGCGCCTCTATATGCTTTTGGCGCACAAATCCGTCATAGCTTCTTGAAAAGATACAATGATATATCATTCTTTGAATAGGAGTGAAGCTGTATTTTGAAGATAACTTATCACTGACAAAAATACGATAGGGGACTGATACCGTCTCGCCGGACTCAAGGCGCCATTCAGTTGCATCCCAGCTTGTCAATTGGCCGCCGTCTGCTTTGCTCTTTACTGTCAATGAGTTCAAGACCGCTTCTACGTCTGCGGCATATTCTCTCGGGAATGCTTTTATCAGCACTGATAAAAGCTTATCTCTTTTCGTTTTAAAAAATAACAGCATAAAATACTCCGCTGAAGCTCTCTTTACTTTGTTATCATTCATGCAAAAGCTGCGGCTGAAGCTTTGAGTGTCTCCTTTTCGATGCGAAATATACTTGGCATCGGGCGGGGCGGCACGGTATCCTTCCTCAGGCAAGGCGGCTTTTGCATTGCTACGGGATCATTGGAAAAGCATTTCTCCCTTTGCCGAATGATAACGATTTTCAAATTAACGTTCTCGCGTGCTTTCGCACACCGTTATCTGTGCCGTTTCCGGCAGTATCCAAACCACTGGCGCACGCAAAAGCGTGCGGCGGGATTCGAACCCGCGAAAAAATGGACTTGACAGGTCCCTTGGGGAGTTGAACCCCATCCTCTTTGAGACAATACTCACAGGATTGCCAAAAAGCAAAGGCTTCTTCGGGCATACACTTTGGCATTGCCTTGTGCACCGCAGTGAAATTTTCAAACACACGCTTGAAGTAACCTTGCAAGCATATTTTACCAATGAAATACGTACCAATCACGGAAAAAAAGCTGCGAACTTATTTAAGTTCACAGCTATTTAAGTTCACAGCTTTTCTGTCTTTTTAAGCGGGAAATTATAAGGTTTTTAAATTCTCTCGGTTCTACGACCTCAACCACGGGGCCGAATCCTAAAATTCGTATCACCATTTCCGTTTCATCTGATTTATTGTATTTTATATGGACAAGATAGTGCTTTTCGTCTATGCGCTCCACTTGCTTTTCAAAATGGGCAAAATGCAGAAGGACTCTTTCAAGGGCGTTGCGCTCATCAAGAATACGCAGTGTCAAGGTCTCATTTGATTCTACAGTGGCCCTGTGGGCTGTATATCCTCCCGCAGTACACTTTTCGCAAGACGTTATTCTCGCAAGATTCAAAACTCCGCCGTAACGGCAGCCCGTGCTGATAAGCCTGAACTTATCGTCCTTTTCGGAGTATTCAAGCCTCCTTGGCATTACTGTCATTGAAACGGTGTTGCCCCTGCGATTTACCATTTTGACTTTCAGAGCTTGCTTTTCCCTTAACGCAGACATAATGGTTCTGAAGTGCTCTATATATGCTCCGTCCTCATACGGATCTCCGTCACCGTATTTATCATAGATATAATAATCCTCAGATGAAAACAGCGGCTCAACGTCGCAAAGCTCGGGAAATTCGACCCCGAAAAGCTTCAGGCGCGGATCGAGTGAAACAGCCTTCAGCCATTGCTTTTGTACAGTAGTCAGGGGCATTGTGGGGATATGGCGAATTGGTGTTGTCATATCAGGCTTTACTATCTGCCACTTTTCACTTTTCAGTGACGGCAGGATCGTCAGCATACTTTCACCGAAGGCGTTTTCGCAGATTATTTTATTAACTGTCTTTTCATCGGCATTGCCGCTGAGAATGCTTTCTATTATCCTTGCCACCGTATTATAGTAGGCAGAATATATCTCGTTGAATATCATTCCTCCGCCTCCTCAATACCGTACATTCGGTACATCTTTTCAATATCGCTCTTAAATCTGTTCTCAAGAGTTCTGTTGGAAAAACTGAGCTGTGTGATCCTGCATATAAAGGTTCTTATCCAGGGGATCATCTCGCTTGTATCGTACACGTCGGCAGAAAAGCGATAGGTATGCTCATCGATCTTCTCGACCTTTCCTACCCGCTTTTCGCGCTCAAGCCTGCGTACGATATGCCCCTCATCCGCTGCCACCCGAACTGTGAATTCAACGTGCTCGGTGCGCTCTTTTCCGCCAATATCCCTTTTTGCAGTTACACCCCACATTTTCGACTGCATCTCATAAAGCTCTGCTCTCAGCTCGTCAAAGCGAGGGGATGGCTCTATGATCTTTATATCAGACAGATAATCTATCCTGAAGGACTTGATCGTATTGAAGGCCGGCTGATATGCGATAAGGTGCTGACGTCCGTTCTGAACGCTTATGAAAATGCGCAGGGGGATTATTCTGTTTTCCCTCGGCTCATCGGCGCGGCGGCTCATATTATTAACGGTAATAATACTTTTTTCGCGCATTGCCTTGAAAAGAGTGGCCACAACGTCGCTGTCCATAGCTGAGGTTATGTAGTGATGCTTAAATGTAAAGAGGCTTTCTTTATCCGACTGCTTATCGAGGAGAAACGAGCCTATAACACCGCAGGGGGCTACCTCTGAATAAAAGCTCAGCACGTCTTTTATATCGGGAAGCTGAATGTCATCTGCGCGGCGGTAAAGCATTTTCCGTCCCACCCTTTCAGATGCAATTATGCCCTGAGAAACGTATTCCTTCAGCTTCTTTCTGACGGTGGATTCATCAAACACCATAGGATCTTTGAATGCCGAAAGATATTCGTCAATTTTCAAAAGTATTTCCGGCAGAGTCAAGACAACGTCGGGGGAATGGAGAATATCGAACAAAATGAAATGCAGGGTGATATCCCCGTCGGTAAAGCTTTTTGCCTTCAGCGCCTTATAGAACGGGTTATGCTGAGACACGCGGCTGTCAATGGAAATGAACACGTTCTTTCCCTCGGGAGTGCGCACAAAGCTCATATGATCTCCAAGCCAGCTCTCCATTCTGCGGCGCTCATCATCATAGGAGCGGGCGCTTTTCTTATTATACTCGTCTCTGCTCTTGAATCCGTAAACGTAGAATTCACGCATATAGCTTCGTATTCTTTCAAAGTTTTTAATAAGCTCGTTATATGATGACAAAGCGCTCACCTCCCTACAGAATAAAACGGTGTATGATCGTTCTTAAATCATATTTTATCAAAATTTTGATGCAAAAGCAACAGTCAGCGGTATATTACCTTTCGCTTTGTCGTTTATGATTCTCACTCAGCATCTTATTGAGCTTTGCAGTGCTTTTTCTGATTATGAAATAGATTATGAGCCAGATCACTATAAATCCAACCGCGAAAACTGCCGTGAAAACTATGAGTGGAAGAGCTCCCTTATCAAGCCAGTCATTCAGAAGATATGTGCAAAGATAGCTGAAATACAAAACTGCTCCGTGAATTAGAATTGCCGCCATCAGGGGCAGTCTCTCGATCTGATATACAGCATTCATCCCTCCCGCAACAAAGGCAAGGGCAGTTATAGAAAAGATCCCTATACACACCCCGTTTACGGAAAGCTCTTCAACGCCGCTTGTGCCTTGCAATATCAGATAAATGATCGCCAGAACCACAGGGCCAATTCCGCAGGCAACTGCGCCGCGGTGCAAAAAATCAAGAACAAATCTTTTCATACTGTGTTAAACCTCCTTTTTATCTCGGCAAAGCAACGCCTTGAAACGTATTCTCGGTATCCGCACCTAAAAACGGCATCCACGCCTCCGCTGAACACGGCCTCAAAACGAGCTATCCTATGCTCGTTTGCAAGGGTGGATTTATTTATGCGTATAAAATACGGAGGAAAAATCTCCTCAAGGTCACGAAGCCTGTCTCTAAGGGTATACCTGTTTCCCTTTATATCAATGGCGATGACCCTTCTGTCGATAACAGTGACGCATTCAATATCCCCAAAGGCAAGCCTTATCTTTTCGCCGTCCTTATATCCGATAAGACCGCCTTCATCGGAATAGCTGCAGATAAGCTCCTCTATCTTACGGGTCAGCTCTGATGGGGCGTGGACCCTTACTATGATCTCTTCATCTGCGTTTTTATCAACAATCAGCTTATATTTCATTGAAACTCCTTACTGCTTTTTCATTTGCCAAAGAAAGCACGTTACTGCACACACTGTCGCAGCGATGCTGTACAAAAGGACGGGAAGCATACAGCTCCATACGTCCTCAAAACGTCCGCTGAGCAACGCTTTTTCAAGTTCTACTGCGTGAACGAAGGGGAGCGCGTTTGCTATTTTTCTGAAGGATGTGCCCACAAGGTCAAGATCAAACCACACTCCCGAAAGCCATGCGGACAGATTTGTAAGCAATGCTCCGCAAAGCCCTCCAACCTGCTTTACGCCAAAAATGCTTCCGCACAGAAGTCCAAGCGCGATATAGAATACCGCTACGGGCAGGATGCCGACAACGGCAAGAAGCACGTTTTTTGTGAGAGTAAGCCCCATAGGGATCGCCGCAAGATAGCATATCACGGTCTGTCCCACAGCTATTGGCAGGAGGGGGAGCATATATCCCATTATAAAATCAGGCCCCGTCAAGGGTGTTGTATACAGCCTTTGCAAAAGGGCGCTTTCACGGTCCTTTGCTACAAGGGTGGCTGAAAACAGGGACATAAAGGATAGACCGAACACGGTGATGCCCGGAGTCAGAGTATCTATTTCAAAAAGGCTTACGGGAACGTTTTTCTGAATTGCGCTGAGAAGAAATAAAAGAATCAAGGGAAAGCCAAGGCCAAAGACTATATTAATACCGTCACGAAGTATCTCCTTGGCACATCTTGAGGCAAATGTGATCATTCTCATACTTATTACCATTCCTTTCTTTGCATTTGTGCCGTTTCTTTGAATTCTTTGCCGCTTGCAAAGAAAGGCACAAATGGGGTTTGAAAAATGCAAACATACGATTTTTGTTTGCTTTATTTTCAAACTTTCGCCTCCTTTACAATTGAAACAAAGGCATCCTCAAAGCGGGTGCATCCTGTCGCATTCTTTAATTCTTCAGCAGTTCCGAGAGCAAGTATACGGCCGCTTTTCATAATGGCGATGCGGTCGGAAAGCGCCTCGGCCTCCTCCATATAGTGAGTTGTGAGAACAACGGTTATCTTACCCTTCAGTGAGCGTATTACGTCCCAAAGCTCCTGCCTTGCAAGAACGTCAAGGCCGAGAGTCGGCTCATCAAGGAAAAGGATTCTCGGCTCACTTACAAGCGCCATTGCGATACTGACTCTTCTTTGCCAGCCGCCTGACAGCTTTCCTGCTTTTCGACTGAGGACGCTGTCAAGGGAGAGGCTTTCTGACAGCTCCTCTACCCTTTGCTTCGTTTTCTCTCTTGAAAAGCCGTGTATTTTGCATATGAGCTCAAGATTTTCTTTTACGGAGAGGTTCTGAGCCACCGCAGTTTCCTGGGGTGACGTGCCGATCAAGCCCTTTACCTTTTCTTCTTCCCTTATAATGCTGTATCCACCGACAAAGGCTTCTCCGCCGGTGGGTCTTGTAAGACAGGAGAGCATTTTTATCACAGTAGTTTTCCCTGCTCCGTTAACACCGAGGAGAGAAAACAGCTCACCCTTTCGTATCTCAATATCAAGGCCGTCCACCGCACATATATTCCTATAGCGCTTTACAAGCCCGACAGCTTTTATCTCTTCCATAATTATACCATCCTTTCTTTGCTGCAACACCATAATAGCAAAAAAATGAGTAAAAATGAGATATCTTGTCTGTTCGGTAGTTTTTTGCGTCTCATCGGTAAGGGTATTATAGCATAGAGGCTTTGGGATCACATTGATCTTTATGAAAATCTCTTGCTGAGCTATTTAGCCGATAATTAAACTAACGGTTGTTGAAATAGATACGTAGATGTGATACAATGAAATAAAGGCGGTGATAATGTGTCAGTGCAAGAATCAATAAGGGAAAAATCCTGCGGAGCTGTTGTGTTTACTAACGACAGCGGACAGAGAAAATATCTGATAATCAAATCGCTCAACGGTATTTACGGATTTCCAAAAGGCCATATTGAGATTAATGAGACTGAGCTCGAAGCCGCAAAGCGGGAAATATTTGAAGAAACTGGCATTTTTGTGGATTCCATTGACGGTTTGCGGTTTACAGAATCCTACTCTTTTGTCAAAGCAGGTATTGAAATAGAAAAAGAAGTTGTATATTTTCTCTGCCGATACAGTGAGCAGACACCTGTACCACAGGAAAACGAGATCTCAGAAATATATTTACTGGACTACGAGACCGCATATTCCATTTTGACTTTTGACGAAGCCAAAGAGATTCTATATGAATGCGAAAACTTTTTGAGGCAGGGATAGTATGAACATAAACGGATATTTGGATTACATAAATGCGCCGTGGGGACGGTTGTTTTACCGATTGGTATGGCACAATTTAAAGTTTAAGGGCAAAAACATATTGGATTTCGGAAGCGGATTCGGTGTTACGGCCGATCACTTGGCCGAATCTAACGCTGTAATAGCCATTGAACCAAGCGAAGAAATACTTGAGCACAGAATGCGCTATAATCACTACGAGCAAATTGTCGGGGGTATTGAAAAGCTAAAGGAACTGGAATCCTGCAGCTTCGACGTCATAATCTGCCACAATGTTTTGGAATATATTGAAAACCGCAGCGAGGTTATCTCTGAATTTCACAGGCTTTTGAAAAGAGATGGTATTTTATCTATCGTAAAGCATAACAAAGCCGGAAAAGTTATGCATAAGGCAGTGTTTGAAAACAATGCCGATGAAGCATTGGCAATATTAAGAGGCCACAATGCCGTATCACAAAATTTCGGTACTATAAATGAATATGAGATCGAAGACCTGCAAGAGCTTACTGACAGAAGATTTATTTCCGATAGAGTGTACGGTATTCGCACGTTTTACGGAATACAGCCAAATTCAATTAAAGGGGATTCCGATTGGGAGGACAAAATGTTTCAGCTTGAATGCACTGTTGAAAGCGACCCCACATATACGAGAATTGCTTTCTTTCAGCATTTGATCTTAAGAAGGACATAATATGGACATTATTAAAAGAGTGAATGACAGTCGGAAAAGAATGGAAATACGGAATTAACAGAGACAACATTATAAATGTTCATCTCTGTTCTGCCTGTCTTAAATGTTTAGCTGGCTGTCGTTATTCAATAAAGTATTCAAATAATTGATGCTCGGTAAAAACAAATATATCACCAAAAGCTACAAAACAAACCATATTGTCGTTTGTGTCATTTCAAGATCAACTTAATTTATAAACAGTTCTTTCCCAGGTAGCAACCCTCATCCGTCTCCCCCATATAGAATAACTATAGTTTCTACTATGGAGCCGGAAATAATATATGCAATTACCAAGCTTCACTTTATGGAGCCACCTTCCCCCGAATCATGGGGGAAGGACTAACTCAGGTCCTCGCTCCTGCGAGGACAGAGCGGGCACCTAGACTTTAAGTTTGATTTCACATCACGCCCGCGGGGGGAAGGACTAACTCAGATCCTCGCTCATACAAGGACGGAGCGAACACATAGACACTAAAATACCGCCGAGGGCATCTCAAGAGTGCTCTCGGCGGGTGTTTTAATATCATTTCAGCTTTTTACCGTCGGAGAAGGCGTTGCCTACCTTTTCTCCAAGCTTTATATAGGTATGATGCACAGGATCGTAGGTGATGGCGCAAAGCTTTTCGGGATCGATAAGGCCGTCTTCTCCGAGGACTTTACTATCGGCTGACACGTTTACTATCTCGCCTATACATATGCCGTCCTCATTGAATTTGAGAAGCTTACACTCAACGGTCATTGGAAATTCATTGATTATGGGAGCGTTTACAAAAGCGGACCTTACCGTTGTGAGGCCTGCCTTTTTCATTTTATCAGGCTCGCAGTTTCCCGATACGATGCCTACGTAATCTGCCTCCACCACGTGGGCGGCATCTGCTATGCTTACAGTGAATGCACCGCTTTCTATTATATTCTTTGTTGTCTTATGATCGTCGGCAAGGCACACCATTATCTGATTGGTATCATAGGTGCCGCCCCACGCCGCATTCATACAGCAGGGCTCTCCCTCCTTATCATAAGCTGCAACGATAAATACGGGCATGGGATATGCCCACGTTTTCTTACCGAAATCTTTACGCATAAGTCTATTCTCCTTTACTTATTTATATTATCATTATATCACCCTTTCCCTTTTTTCTCAATCCTTTTTTATATCAATATCATCGGTTGCGGGGTTATCTATAAGCTCTCCGTCCTCTGTAAAACGTGAGCCGTGGCAGGGGCAATCCCAGGAATGCTCGGCTTTATTATATTTCAGGGCGCACCCGAGATGAGGGCATCGGGGAGCAGTTGGTGTGAGGAGACCTACGGTTGACTCTAAGGCATTTACTGCCAGGCGGGGATGCAGGATACTGCGGGAGGGTGAAAACACCTCTGAAAACCGGTTATCCCTTCCCTGAGCCAGATCACAGATAATATCAGCTCCCGCCATTGCGTTTGTCATTCCCCACTTATTAAAGCCCGTTATGACAAAGACATCGGGAGTGTTTTTTGAATACTGTCCTATATACGGTACACCGTCAAGGGTCATACAGTCCTGAGTTGCCCACCTCGCCACGATCTCCGCTCCCTTATAATGCTTCTTTGCAAAATCCTCAAGCTCCCACCAGTAGCCTCCCTGCTTTCCCGTTCTGTGGCCTCCGCCTCCGAGAAGAAGCATATCTCTGTAGGTTCTGAACGAAAGGCCCTTATCTGATTCATCAACGTACATTCCCTTTACGGCCTCGGCTCCCCTTAGAGCTACTACGTATGAGCGGTGCTGATAAAGCTTTAGAAAATATGCTCCGTGCTTATTTAAGATCGGAAAATGAGTTGCTATCACAAGCTTTTTACAGGATATCTCTCCCTTATTTGTTACAGCCTTACCCGGCATCAGATCAATTATCTTAGTATGCTCGAATATGGGCAGATCTTCAGCTATTGAATACATAAGCTTCAACGGATCAAGCTGCGCTTGATCACTCACTTTTACGGCTCCCGCAATCTTCAGGGGGATATCTGTTTTATCTGCAAATTCAGCCTTTTCCCCTAGGGTATTGAGAGCTGTCACTTCCCTCTCGATCTTATCTTTGTCTTTCAGAGAATAGACGAATGAATCCCTTTTCTCAAAGCCGCAATCTATATTGTTACATAGCAGTTCATAATCCTTTATTGCATTTTTCTGCGCTTCAAGGTATAGCCGTGCCTTCTCTTCTCCAAATCGGTTTATGAGCTTATCATATATCAGCCCGTGGCTGAGGGTTATTTTCGCCGTAGTATTCTTCGTGATACCGCAAAATATTCTGTCTGCCTCGCAGAGAACGCAATCCACCCCAGCTTTTTTCAATTTATAGGCGCAGAGGACTCCCGCAATACCGCCGCCGATTACTAACACGTCTGTTTTTATATTTCCATTCAAAGCTTCAAAATGAACTCTGTTTACATCGTTTTTCCACACGGATCTCATATCCTACCCCCGAAACGTAATATAGTTAGTATTTACGCTTTTTTTGGGAGTATTCCATTCGTCAATTTTTGGGTTGAGGGGGAGACGGCTATGTAGGGGGCTTTTTGTAAAAAGCCCCCTACCACTTCCTAAAACATAGTCGACTATCATCGGTTCGATACACTCACCTCGATACTCTCCTTGTTTTAGTTACGTCGTTGAAAAAACGATACTCAATCGTTTTTTCTGCCT
>JAFQDC010000074.1 GCA_017416205.1 Clostridia bacterium
AAATCGCGGCTAAAAAGCCGCATAAAATACGGAAATCCGCCGATTCTTCGGCGGATTTCTACCTTATTTGGTCTTCAATTACCGCTATTCTTGATCTGATTTTGATCGCGGCTTTTGTTCTGCGCCTTTTTCGACAGTCTGGAGCCTGTTGATCTTCAACAGGCTCTTTAATATCATTTATACTCAACAAGCTCAACTGTGTAGCCTGCATCTCTGAGGGCGTCAACGAGTCCCGTTTCGCCGAGAAGGTGCGCAAGGCCAACGGCAAAGAAAACGGTCTCATCGCCTGAAAGGTATTCCTTTGCGGCGGCGATCATTTTTTCATCGCGCTCAGTGACCATGATCTTGTTGTATTCCTCGAGCGAAGCTTTTTCTTCATCTGTGATATCCTCGGGGACTGCGGCATCCTCGCGGATATACTCGCGAAGCTTCTCTTCATTACCCTCGCACCAAAGCTCGAAGAGATGGCGGGTGCCCTCAATGCTTTCACTTCTGCTTGAGCTGAGAGAATCTGCAAGGAGCAGCTCCTGAGTTTTCTCCGAGAATCTGATATCCATATTCAGACGGTCCTCTATCTTTTCAACGTCTATAACGGAAATGCCCTTTTCATTTGCGTATCTGAGAAGGCGCCAGTCAACGCCCTTGTGTGAGGATATATCCTTTGAGGAATCAAGGAGGAAATAATCAAGGGATGAGCAAAGAATGCTTGGGCGGGTGATCTCGGAATAAGGAGTATATGCGCCGGATATCTTCAAGGCGGAGACTGCCGCCGCGTAAAGCTCCTCTGGGAGATGATCCTTCAGGGTCGTGCCGTCAAGGTAGTAGTAGGAGCTCTGCAGCTGTGCAAGGAGGGCGCTGTCTGCAACTATCCTGTCCTCAAAGGTTGCAAGATTGACTTCAAGGGCAAGAGAATCGCTCTCATCAAGGGCTTTGTATATCTCCTCGGGGAGGTAAGCCGTTCTCTCGTCGCCCAGATGTATGGTTCCGAGAAGATACATCTTCTCTCCGTTCTTTCCCGTAACCGTGTAGAACAGAGGGGTTGCCTTCGTTTCGGGCTCCTCTTCGGGGAGATACTTATCCGTAACTGCGGTGTAAGCCTCGTCGTTTGCTATGTCGATGGACAGCTGCTTTGCAAGGGCAACGGTAACGCTTGCCTGAGAGTCTGCATATTTTCCGGAAAACTCAACGGCGAAGGCTGTGGGGATCAGGGAATCCTTGTCCATTGCAACGTATCCGCCGATCTTTTCGGTTGCGTAGCTGTCGGAGTTGTTTTCAAGATATGCGCTATCTCCGTAGATCATCTCGCAAACGTATTGGTTGTAAAAATCGGCATCGGAGGCTGAGAGGTCAAGGGAATAGTTAATGAGAATGAACTCATCCGTGCTTTCGGTGCTGATGGAGGTAAATCTGAGATCTGTGGGGAGATAGTCAAGAGCTGTGTTTTTGATCGTAGCTCTGTAGTCTGAGAAGGAGGCGGGATTTTCCGCGGGCTCAGAACCGTTTTCCGAGCTGTAGGACTTTCCGTCCTTGAAGGTCTCGGTCCATTCCTGATGGATGCTGCCCTCGTAGTCCTGAGCAGATATGCTGCCGTCTGCCATTGCGCTCTGGAAGCCTTCCTTGTCGTAAAGGTTAAAGGCTTCGCTTATAGACATCGTAACGAATACGGCCTCGGGGCTTGCAACTGCCATCTCCTGAGATTCGGAGGCAATAACTGCCGCGGTGGTGTTTATGCGGTCCTTGGCATAGAGGAAATATTTTAGTGTGTCAACGTTGTCAGCTTCAAAGAGCGTGCTTTCCTCGGGGAGGGCGGGAGGCGTGTTCTCGCTGTCCTCAGAGGGGGTGACTGTGTATGTAGACGTAATACACGCGTTGCCCTGAATAAAGCTGCAGGTATATTCCATCCTTTCAAGCTTTCCGTCCTTGTCAAGGGTTGCAACGGCGCTTGCCTCGGTGAGGCAGGCGTATTGGGGAGCGACCCAGGCTTCAAGCTCCTCGGCCCTGTCGAAGAGGAGGGTGTTCTTGTCCTTTTCGGAGTAGGAGATTGAAGTGTAGAGCTCGGGATCAATAATAACTGCGGGAACGTAGCGGTCATAAAGATCATCAAGTGAAAGCTCGGCTACGAAGGTGGAGTCGCAGTCCTTGTATTTTGCGTATATCTTGCCGCCGGAATAGATCTCGTCAACTGTGATAACGGCCTCGTCAAGAACGGTCTTGTCCTTCACTGCGGCAGTGACAGTCTCAGTTCCAAGGCCCGTATAGTCGATGTGGATCTCGGAGAACTCAGAATACTCGTCACTTCCCACCTGCCTTTTGGTATCAACGGTGATATCAAGGTCAAGAGTGGCGATGGATCCGAGAGCGTCGGCGGCACTTTTGAATTTCTCCCGGATCTCGGCTGAAATGTCCACCTTTTCAGTCTCCGTCTCCTTTGAAGGGTCATCCTTTGCGCCTCCCTTGCAGGATGCAAGGCTGAAAACCATGGAGAGGACGAGGATCAGGGAAATTATGCGGGAGAAATGATCTTTCATAATTGCCTCCATATTATTGACGTGTGAATAACAATTGTAACAAGTTATGGTCTATGGTTTAAAAAAGCAGAATTATTACTTGATTTCTTGTTCAAGATCATCGAATAATGGAGAATCAAAAAAATCCCTGATGTCGATCTCTAATCCATCACAGATTTTTTTAATGGTAGATATAGTTGTACTATTGTTTCTTCCACCGGTTATATTGTTGAGAGTAGATTGAGTTATACCTGAAATAGTAGCTAATTTGTTGATCGTAATATTATGTTGGTTACATAAATCAATGATTCTTTGTTTAATTGCTTCTCCAATACGCAAAACGTCACCTCATAAAATAGTTTACAACTATATATTAACTATTTTGAGTTCAATTAATTACCGCTTTTGAGTTGACTTTATCGCTTTGGTTTGCTATACCTGTTGGCTCTGCCCTTTATCTGCTGTGTGAGTGACAAGATTCTGAACCGGTTTTTCGCCGAAGATTAACTGAGCTTAAAGACAGCATATCAAACATTTTCTTTTTACCTTATTTATCAATTTTTAATGATGCTCTCCACTCACTTATCATTTGCTCAACTTCTGTCTTGGTCATTCTTGAAGCTGTCTCCCATGCTTGTGGAAAATGCTTTTGAACAAAAATAGTTTGCTCTTGTTTCGGTATATGCTCGGATGGAATCAGTAGTTTTTGCATATGAATTGCCCTGACAGTAAGTTTGAAGATTTCCTTTTTATCATCATCGGATAATTGTTCATATCTTCGAATTATAATATTTCCCAAGAATTCTTGCTTTAGAATTTCATCATATACGTTGTAGACCTTCATTTCTTTTTCAACCGGAATAGGGACTTCGGAAGTATAAACGCCTTTCATATGTGTAGGAGTAATATCCGGATTATCTCCATCGCATTCATAAATGCTTCCGCTTACCTTGTTATAAAAATCATAAAGCATATTTTCATAGTGTTCGGTGAAAACCACCTTTCCGTTTTCGTTTTCACTAAACGTGATCCATTTGTAAGAACGATTCCATATGTATAGCAGGGCAATACAGTAATTTGGTGTAAAACATATTACGGGCTTCGATATTGCGTTGCCTCGTGTGGCGAACGGTTTTAGTTGTTCAATATTTTGTACTTGAGTTCCGTGATATAATTTCATTTCACACCTCCCGTTGCTTTGGTTATATTATATCACAAAATAACAATATTGTCGAGCAACAATTGGTTGCACCAAAAATGCCGATACCATAGTCAAAAGACCGTGGTACCGGCTATTTTCATTTCTTGCTATTAAAATTGGGATACTCGAATAAAACAAATAATCCGAACGACTATCTAAGTAAGAGAATGTTCGGATTATTTTCATGTGGTCGGAGTGACAAGATTCTGAACCGGTTTTTCGCCGAAGTTTATCAGCTAAATTACTCCGCACTGCTCCGTAGCTAAATTGCCCGCATCCGCTCGCAGCTAAATTTCACTTTGTGAAGCTGAATTATATTCGGCGTATAGCTGGCAAAGCCAATTTAGCTCCCACAGGGAATTTAGCTGATCGCAGATCAATTTAGCTCGGCTTGCCGAATATAGCTGAAAAAAGCATCCGAAAGGATGCTTTTTTCTGGTCGGAGTGACAAGATTCTGAACCGGTTTTTCGCCGAAGTGTAACTGAAAATAAAGATAGTGAAGCGAAAAACTAGCCTGCAGGCAGGCGAAGCCCGAATTGCAAGCTTCAAATCGCATAATAAAAGGCAGAGCCGAAGCTCTGCCTTTTATTATGTGGTCGGAGTGACAAGATTCGAACTTGCGACTTCTGCGTCCCGAACGCAGCGCTCTACCAAACTGAGCCACACCCCGATTAGTTTAATATTTATTTTTTTACTTTACTTTCCTCAGAGAGACTGAATCGAGCAGGCTACTTTCTATAAAGAGCCACACCCCGTAACCACTATATTTTAACACAGCGAATTTGCGTTGTCAACATATAAAAGGCAATAAACTTTATTCACCCGCGTAACCATTCTTTCATATACTGCCTGTGAAGACTGCTTTGATGTCGAAAATATATGAAAGCAAAGGAATGAATTATATGAATGAAGTATTTGCAGCCTTTCTGATGTGCCTCTTGGCAGGGCTCAGCACAGGGATAGGCAGCGTCTGCGCTCTTCTTTTCAAAAAAGAAAACCGCCTTTTCACCTCTGCCTCTCTCGGCTTTTGCGCAGGGGTCATGATATATGTTTCAATGACGGAGATAATGTCAAAGGCGCGGGCGGCCCTCGTGTCGGGTCTTGGGGAAAGGGCAGGGGCATGGGCCCTGTTCGGCGCATTTTTTGCAGGAGCTCTCCTCATTGTTCTCATAGGCAAGCTCATTCCCGCCTTTGAGGGGGAAAACGCCGCGCGGCAGCTTCGCGGAATAAGTAATGCCCCGAGAAAAAAGCTTTTGCGAACTGCTGTCCTTTCGGCCCTTGCCATATCTCTTCACAATTTTCCCGAGGGTATGGCAACCTTCGTTTCTGCTCTCCGGGAGCCTGAAATTGCCATTCCCATCGTAGTCGCTATAGCAATTCACAATATCCCCGAGGGCATATCCGTGGCTCTCCCCGTATATCGGGCTACAGGCTCGAAAAAAACTGCCTTTACGGTATCGTTCCTCTCAGGCCTTGCGGAGCCACTTGGTGCCCTAATCGGCTGGGCCGTGCTTTTACCCTTTATGTCCGATACGGTATTCGGTGTCGTGTTCGGCGCTTGCGCCGGCATTATGGTGTACATATCCGCAGATGAGATACTGCCCGAGGCCTTGGAAACAGGGCTTCACGGTATTGCCATGGCAGGCTTCCTTCTCGGTATGGCCGTAATGGCATTCAGCCTGATACTGTTTATATAGTATGAAAAGTCAGCAGGAGGTAATACTCTTGTTGACTTTTCAACTTCGTTTGGGTATAATGTTATTACTTTCTGATTTGGAGGGTAACAGTATGAGCATTAAAGCTGTTCTTTTTGACCTTGACGGAACTCTTCTTTCAATGGATCAGGACAATTTTATAAAGACCTATATGGGGGCGCTTACTAAATATCACGCTCCCCGCGGCTATGATCCCGATCTTTTCATGAAGGCCTTGTGGAAGGGAACGGGTGCAATGGTTGCAAACGACGGAAGCGCTCTGAACGAGGACGTTTTCTGGGATACCTTCTCTGCGGTTTTCAACGGTATCGACGCGAGAGAGGACGAGCCCTATTTTGATAAATTCTACCGCGAGGTCTTTGATACGGTAAGCGTTGTCAGAACACTTGACGCGAGAAGCGCTGAGATCGTAAACTACGTAAAGGAAAAGGGCCTTCGCCCCATCCTTGCAACAAATCCGCTGTTCCCCGCCATAGCAACTGAAAAGCGAATCAGATGGGCAGGCCTTGAGCCCGAGGATTTTGAGTTTTTCACGTCATACGAAAACTCTACCTTTTCAAAGCCCTCCCTCGGGTACTACGAGGAGGTCCTCAAAAGAGCATCCCTTACGGCTGAGGAGTGCCTTATGGTCGGTAACGACGTCAGCGACGATATGGTAGCCCAGCGCCTTGGAATGAAGGTCTTTCTTCTGACGGACAACCTTATCAATAAGGACGGCGAGGATATAGATAAGTACCCGAGCGGCAGCTTTGAGGCCCTTCGGGAGTATATTGATAAAATAACTGCGTGACGCCAAAAAACCTTTGATGTCAAGGGATTCAAGAAATAGGCAATCGCAGAAGATTACGTTGACTTTTAATATATTACACAATTGCCAAATATTATAGTAAAGGATAAAAACGAGTATGATAAAGAGAATTACAGGCCTTATTTTGGCCATGGCTATGCTTATGAGCCTTCTTTCCTGTGCCGTATCAGAGCAGGGCGAAAAGGACTATGACAAAAAAGAGGATACTACAAACGCAGCAGAGGGTGAGAGCTCGATTTTGCCCGATTTCACAGTCTACACAGAGGACGGCAAAAAGGTCACCTTATATGATAAGCTTGACCGCCCCGTAGTAATAAACTTCTGGGCAACCTGGTGCCCTCCCTGCAAGGCGGAGCTTCCCGCATTTGACGCACTGGCAAAGGAATACGGCGACAGAGTGGAATTTATGATGGTCAATATGACTGACGGAGAGAGGGAGACTGTTGATGCAGTTCTTGATTTTCTTAGGGATAACGGCTACTCCTTCCCCGTATATTACGACACTCATATGGATGCGGCAATGACCTACGGAGTCAGCAGCATTCCCCTGACCGTGTTTATGACGTCAGAGGGCAAGATGGCCGATTATCATGTGGGCGCCATGACCGAGGACGTTATCCGCGGATACATTGAAGACCTTTTGAATGAATAAAGCATTATTAAAGAAGACCGCCTCGGCGGTCTTTTCTTTTTCAAGGAACGTCAATTTAGGATTTATGGGTGAGACAATTTTTGTTAAACCGTAGGGGCGGATTCCATATCCGCCCGTTTTGATTACCTTGGCGGGCGGATAGGTAACCCGCCCCTACTACGTTGTTTCAACTAAAAGTTTACGTTTGGTCTGTCGCGAGATCCAAATTGCTTTGCAATTTGCCCTTCGGGTTTCGACTACAGTGTCGCACAAGTG
>JAFQDC010000075.1 GCA_017416205.1 Clostridia bacterium
AATCCCTGAAGGTGCACCAAAAAGCAAGCCCCGAGAGCGAGCGATCCGTTGCGAGAGCAACTGACTGCTTAATCATGTGGGTACGCGATGATGCATCGCGGGGTTGAATCCCTGAAGGTGCACCATGGCGAAAGCCAGACGGTCGTAGAAATATGACCAAAGTCAGTACTTCTAACGCAGAGGGTCCACCTGTTCCCATTCCGAACACAGAAGTTAAGCTCTGTTATGCCGACAATACTTGGCTGGCGACGGCCCGGGAAGATAGGTCAACGCGAACACAAACGCTGGACTTAGTCCAGCGTTTGACATTTAACATAATAGTTTGTGTTATTGTTGCTGAGGGTCCACCTGTTCCCATTCCGAACACAGAAGTTAAGCTCAGTTATGCCGACAATACTTGACTGGCGACGGTCCGGGAAGATAGGTCAACGCAAACATTCCTCCTTAGCTCAGTCGGTAGAGCACCTGACTGTTAATCAGGTTGTCGCTGGTTCGAGCCCAGCAGGGGGAGCCAAAAAAGAACACACCCAATCGGGTGTGTTCTTTTTTGGCTCTCTGTTGGTTCGACCGAGATCCTGCGCGGCAAAGCCGCGACAGGTTGGAGCTGGACGAAACACCGCGCCGCCTCCGGTGGAGGATAAAGGCGTGGTGTTGAGAGCATTGAAAAAAGGAGAGATCGAGCAAAAATCCTTTTTTGCGATGATATCGACTATTTTTCAATAGCGGAGCTGCTGTTGCTTACCGTTTAAAGTTAAGTTCGTCCGGGGGATATACATAGTTTTATTTTTGCCCAGCAGGGGGAGCCAGAAAAAAGCCTAACGCATAAGCGTTAGGCTTTTTTGAACGATGTGTTCCTTGAAAAGGAACGTGAAGCATCCTTCGGACGAGAAGCGCACTTTGTGCGTGAAGCGTGCCTTTCGGCACGAGATAAGGAACACATTGTTTCACTGCGACCTTAGAGCAATATCACATTTACGAAGTAAATGCTTCACACGAGCATAGCGAGTGCTTCACTTTTTACACACCCAATCGGGTGTGTTCTTTTTTGTTTTTCTTGTTGGAATTGATCTGCCGCAAACCTTATCAGCATTCAATTGCTCACCGACTGAGCGTAGCTCGTCGGTAGACGGACCGAGAAAAACGATCCTGTGAATCGTTTTTCGACGGGAGATAACTGAAACAAGGAGTATCGCGACCCGAGTGTAAGCGTAGCGCACTTTAAATTTTGATACATATCGGTCTTCGCTTTGCGAAGACGGAGCGGGTAAATTTCATTAAAAATATAGACGACTATATGCCCGCGGGACGACTATGTTTCAGGAAGTAGCTTTCCTGACTGCCCTACAGGTTGTCGCTGGACGAAAGCGCGAAGATATTGTTTTGATTGATTGTTTGCTTGCTTCTGCGCGCACGCTTAACTGCGGTAAGCCAAAGATTACCTTGGATTTTCTCGCAGTGCGAGATTAAGCGACCGAGTGAAAGCGTTGATAAAAACAAGAACTAAATAATATGAGCTCAGATCCCCGCCTTGTGCGGGGATCTTTTTAACATCAGATAAAACAAATTGCACAATGTATAAACAATGTCCGTTGCATGACGGAGGCTTCTATGCTACCATTTATGTGTAGAGGTGATATATATGGAATTCGTAACGATAGGCAGAAATTATCCTGTGGGAAAGATCGTTCCTGTAAAATGCGTTGTGAACGATAGATTTGATAAGGTCGATATTAAAGATCAGTGCTTTCTCTTGGTTGTCTTGACTGAGGGAAATGCTATTTTCAAGGTCGGTGACGATACCGTATCTGCAACGGCGCCCTGCTTCATATGCTTCAACGAAAGAGCGGTGCCTGAACTCGTAGCAAAAAGGAAATGTAAAAACACAGCCGTGTATTTTCATCCTCAGTTCTTAAATCTGAACATGACGTTCGATCTTATACGTTTAAATACATACGAGGATATTGCAAGTGTGCATGATATGTTTCTTTTGAAGCCTTTTATGGATGAATACAGAGTGATTCCAATTGCAGAAAGCTATATGGACAACATCAGCTCTGCTTGCTCGGGGATGGTATATGAATTGTCTGAGCAACGTGACTGGTACTGGACCTGCCGGGGACGGTCGTATTTTATGGAAGTCATCATTGCTTTGGAGCGTATGTACGATCTTACTCAGACCGGTGAACTCTCTATGGCATATAACGTAAAGGATCATAGATTGAGAGAAGCGATATTATTTATCGAAGGACATTATTTTTGCACTCTTTCCTTGGAGGATATTGTTTCGGGAGTTGGTGTCAATCATACTACTCTGACCAATATGTTCCGAGATGAGCTTGGAATTTCCGTTATGGAGTATCTTACGGATCATCGGATAAAAATAGCCAAGAGAAAGCTGTCTTTTACATTTGTGCCAATAAAAGATATCGCAAAGCAATGCGGCTTTAAAACGGTGCAGCATTTTACGAGAGTGTTTAAAAAGTACACGAATGAAACACCGGCAAATTACAGAAACAGGACTTTTGAAAAAAGAGTATCGGAGCTGGGTTAGGAGATAAGAAAATGATATGTAAGAATTGCAACAAAAAGATCAAAGACGGCAGTCTGTTTTGCCCTCATTGCGGTATGTTGCCGTCAACGTCTTCCAACAGTACAAATGAGAACGTAGTAAAGAAGAAAAATCCTTTTAAAAACGAAAAACTGCAAAAGCACGTGCATATAATATTGCCTTTATTATCGGTTGCTGTTATAATCCTGTGGTTTTGCAAGACAATATCCTTAGATGCAGGCAGCACATCGGGACTTTACAGTGTAGATATGCCTCTTTTCATTTTGTTGAAGGGTGTGGCTTTGCTTGCGGTAGCGTTTGCGGCAGTTTCTTTAGCTGTCAGAATACTTATTATTGTAAAGAAAGATAAGCGAAGTATTATTCTATATTCAGTATCGGCTATGTCCGATGCAGTCAGCCTCGGGTGTATAATATTTAAGCTTTTGGATGTCAGAGCGACAGTTGCAGGCGGAGCTTGGGGAAATCTGACAAGTGCTCAGTTTGGGCTGAATGCTCTGGGATGGGTGTTTGTGATCGTATGCGCTATATCGATCATGCTTCACTTGATGCTGATACTGAATAAAGGGGAAAGGGGAAACTAAATTGAAGAGCTTCATTATCATAATAGTTTTAGGAGTAGTACTTGGTATTGCAAAAGTATGCTTAAGGACCTATATATTTGACAGAGGGGTATACGAAAAAACATATGCCTGTCCTAATTGCGGCGCAAGATTTCAGGTAAAGTGGTATCAAATGATATTCAGAACCTACACGGTCTCCGTTTACAATGCGGCACATCTCAGATGTCCCGTTTGCCGCAAAAAGGATATGTGCAGTATTGTTTATGATGAAAGGTAGAGATTTCAAAAAGGAACGCTTTTGCGTTCCTTTTGCTTTGTTATGCAGTTTGGACTCATATTGACAATAGCAAACTCGCGTGCTATAATGAGATTGTGATCACTGAAAGGAGCAAAACTTATGAAAAAAGCGATAATTATAGTTACAAGTGTTGTTCTCGCACTTTTAGTTGCTTTTGGTGTTTTCATTTATTGGTGCTTTGGAACAAGAGAGTTTATATCTCATGATATTGAAAAATACGAGACGTTGATTAAGCACTTTGATTTTCTTCCGTCACTTGAAGATCTTGGAGAATATGAGGATGTGTATTATAAGTATTTCGAGCGACAGCTCGGTGCATTATTTGAGTCCCACGCTCATACATTGCGCGTAGTCTATAATGAGGATGAATTTATTAAACACAAAAACATTATTGAGGAGAATTATTCATTCCGTGAAACAGTAAAAGATCTTCGAGGAGATGATCTTGTTGAACGTAAAACAAGCTTCACTATTGATACTTTTCAGTTCAGGATGCTTTCTGTTGATTCAGTTAGCGATTACGGAATGATGTACCCGAAGCAATTTGTATACATTGGTGTATCTGATGAATTAAATGAGATCGCATACGTTTTTTATGATGATATCGACCTTGATTATATTGGTTCTTCATATGAAGAATTTTTGATCGAGGAGTGCGGCTGGGAAACAGAAAACGATTGATTATATTTTTTCTATAATACAGAAATTGAAAAGCCGCAATGCTTGTGATACTATGGAGTACTCATTAAACGCTGATTTAACAGGTATAACTTTCAAAGAGCTGGGATCACGGCTTGAGTATGGGATAGAGATCATTCCTTGTGACGGATATTTGATTTTAAGGGTTAAGCAGATTTCGTTATTATACGGAAAAACCAATATACCGTATCACGTAAATGAATTTTGGATCTGTAAATTCAATGCAAAACCGATGGATTACTCAAGAAATGCGTTTTAGAATCGAATGATTTCAACAATTATCAGGAGGCATCATTTCTATGATAAAAATACATATTTCGAATATAACCGATATTACAAAAGACGGACTGTTTTACCGCAATGATATTGGGGACATTTGTTTTATTGATCTCAGTGTTTGTGCAGATAATTGGGAGCGTGAGCATATTGCTATAAACAAAAGCGAAACGAATATGCGCTCTGTGGGTGCCAGATTCTTCGGGGAATACGCATTTTATGAGCTATATACCGATGAGCACACGCAGCTATATATGGAGCTTAACACGAGCGTGATAAAGCGTTTTCTTACACGGATAACAGGATGGAACTTTCACGCTGCTCAATTTAGCGAGTTTTACTCTGTGCAAAAAAAATTAAATGCAAAAGGTTGGACAACTTTTGATTTGTCATAACGTCTGCCTTTTCCAAAGGATTACGATTATTTGAGGTATTACAGATGAGATCAAAAAAGCCTATAATCATTACCTGCGCAATTTTTGCAGCGCTTATCGCTTTGCTCATATGGGTAATATGGGCAAACACAGCTCTTGAAATAAATACATATACTATAAAAAGCGAAAAGCTTCCCCCTGAGTTTTCAGGCTTTCGTATTGCGCACCTGTCCGATCTCCATAACGCTGAGATGGGAGAGGATAACGAAAGGCTGATCGAGCTTTTGAAAAAGGAAAAGCCTGATATAATTGCCATAACCGGCGATATTATGGACACCGACGGTGAGCACGACGGAGCATATTCCCTTATTGAAGGAGCGGTTAAGATCGCGCCCTGCTACTACGTTACGGGAAACCACGAGGCCGGCATTTCCCAAAGCTCTTACTCTGCTCTCGAGGAGTATATGAAGGAGCAGGGAGTCACTGTTCTTCATTCCGAAGAGGTGCTCATAGAAAGGGGCTCTTCTTATATATCCGTGGCGGGACTTGAGGACCCTGCTTATTCAATGAAATACGAGGGTCTTAACGTTTCGGATCTCAATGCGGATCACATAAAAAAGGTAGTAAACGAAGAAATGTTTTCAGTTCTCCTTTCTCACAGACCCGAGCTTTTTGAAAAATACGTAGCGGCGGAGTGTGATCTGGTGCTGACCGGACACGCCCACGGCGGACAGTTCAGACTTCCCTTTATCGGAGGCGTGATCGCGCCCGGCCAGGGGCTTTTTCCCGAGTATGACTGTGGGGTATACACCGAGGGTGGGACAAGCATGGTGGTGAGCCGCGGTATCGGAAACAGTATTATCCCTCTCAGATTCAACAACCGTCCCGAGATAGTTATGGTGGAGTTGGAATGTGCAGATTAACCTACAGTTGAGTCTATTGTGTCGGCAAATGGGTATTTCGCCTTGATAATATGCTTGGGTTGTAGTAGAATTAAACAAAAAGGGGTAGAAATATGAAAAATTGGAATGAGCTTATAGAAAAAGCAAAAGCTGTGCACGGAGCAAGGGAGGTATCCCCCTTTATAGATGCAGGCAGTGTTGCCGCTGCAATACTTACGGCTGATGACAACATATACGTGGGAGTATCTATTGACACATCGTGCTCTCTGGGTATGTGCGCTGAGAGAAACGCTATTGCAAATATGATAACCAACGGCGAAAATGAAATACAGCGTCTTGTTTGTCTCATGCGAAACGGTAATTTAGGTCTGCCGTGCGGTGCTTGCCGTGAATACTTGATGCAGCTTTCAAAAAACAGCGGAAACATTGAAATATTGATAGACGGAGAAACAGAAAAGACCTTAAAGCTGGGTGATATTATTCCGGATGGGTGGGGACCGGAGAAGTTTTGAAAATGAGAATAGCTACTTACAATATATGGGAAAGCGACCGTGGAATGCCCGAACGGTATGTCACGCTGATTGACACCATAAGAGCCGTGAATGCAGATATCCTTTGCTTGCAGGAAATTTCGGATTATGAAACTTTTGATGAGCTCTCTGTGCTGTGCGGTTACGAGGGAGGGCATTGGAATAGTGAATACGGTGTGGGAATATTTACAAATCATACCGTAACGAGAATCGGAACAATGGAATACGGTATCTGTGCCAATATAGATGTAAACGGCACAAATATTTTTATAATCAATCTTCATCTGCCGTGGAGGAGCGCATTAAAGAGAGAAGAGCTGATAGTTGATATGATAGAAAGCGCAAAGTGCTTTGGCGGCGATTATTCGTTCGTTGTGGGAGATTTCAACTGCTCTGTAAATTCTTCCGTTCATAGATATCTTAAAGGTGATCAGTCACTTCTCGGCAGCGATGCGTATTTTGTTGATCTCGCCGAAGCTTATGCTGAAATTATCGGAGCTGAACCTAAAGCGACCTTGAATGTTCGAGAGAATCCGAGGTACAAGGATACTTGCGGAAACTCTACCAATACTATAGAGATCAATCAAAGATATGACAGGATACTTATGAAAAATCCTTTCCCGAAGGCATATCCAATACTGAAAAGGTGCGATATTTTCGGAACGGAAATATTTGAAGCAACGGGACTTTGCCCAAGCGACCATTACGGTGTCTTTGCTGATTTGGAGATCGGTTCGTGATGGATACTGTATATATACCAAAACCTATTCTTGATTTAGTCAGAGATCAGCCATTTGAATTGGATAGTGTTGGTCATTCGGGTTCAAAAATTTTGCTGTTTTCGGATAAAGTATTAAAAATACAGCCTTATTCTCGCGATACCGTTGCAGAATATGAGATGATGAAGTGGCTTGAAAATAAGCTGCCTGTTCCAAAGTGTTTATATCATTTGGTAGAAAATGATACTGACTATTTACTTATGAGCAGAATAGCCGGAAAAATGTCTTGTGATGACGAGTATATGACGGATGCACAAACAGTGGTAAAGATACTCGCTGACGGACTTAAAAGATTGTGGCAGGTTGATATTAAAGCTTGTCCGATGAACAGAACACTTGAAAGCAAATTAGCAGAGGCCAAGAAACGTGTAGATGCCGGGCTTTGCGATATTGAGGATTGGAAAGATAGTGCAGGTGGAGCCCACGGATTCAATACACCGATGGAATTGTATAATTGGTTATCAAATAACCGTCCGAACGAGGAGCTTGTTTTTTCACACGGAGATTACTGTCTGCCAAATATTTTTGTAAAAGAGCACGAGTTGTCCGGTTTTATTGATCTGGGGCATTCGGGTGTTGCTGATAAATGGCATGATATTGCTCTGTGCTACAGATCGTTGATTCATAATAGCACAGGTAAGTTTTCCGAAAAGACTTATGACGGCTTTGATCTTTCCCTGCTTTTTTGTGAGCTGGGAGTTGAGCCTGATTGGGAAAAGATCAATTATTATATCTTGCTTGATGAGCTTTTTTGATTGATAATGGGTATTGTAAATCCTTCAACCACAGGTTGAGGAAACTAAACCTTTCTTTTATTGAAGTGGTAGGAGTGTACTGATATAATCAAAGCAGAGCTGATCAGTCATAAAAGAGAAAGGGATAATATGATTATGGAAAACACAAATATTGTTTTGGCTTCAAATATTCAGAGCTTTCGCAAGAGGTGCGGCATGACTCAGGAGGAGCTTGCAGACAGACTTGGCGTTACGTTTCAGGCGGTGTCAAAGTGGGAGAACGAGAAGGCCTGCCCGGATATTACTCTGTTGCCACTGATGGCAGATCTGTTTGATTGCTCTATTGACGAGCTTTTCTCTCGCAAGGCAAAGGAGCCTGAGATACACTACTACGATCTGTGCACTGATCTTCCTTTGCGCGATGACGGGGTAATTCGCGGAGTCGTATTCGAAGGAAGAAAAGTATTGAAGGCAGAGGATGGTATAACCGATAAGTTCACCTTTGTACTTGAGGGAGATGCTCTGAACGTCCAATGTGAGTGCAACGTTTCCATAAGTGGCTCAGTTTTTGGCGGATGCAATGCAGGCGGCGACTTTACTGTCGGCGGTGACGTTACGGGCGGATGTACTGCTATGCTGGATATGCAGATCGGCGGAGACCTTAACGGAAACTCAAATTGCGCCGGATGTGTAGACGTAGGTGGCGATGTAAACGTAGGAAAGATGAACGTGGGTGAGATGCACGTAGACGGCGACGTTAAAGCTGAGCGGATCACGGGCACTATCTTCTGTTCATCTCTTGACAGCGAGCATATTGACGGTGTCGTGCAGATCGAAGGAAAAGAATAAGAAAGCGGAGCTGTTGCACTTGTTTGCAACAGCTTCATTTTTTGTTATGCTTGGAAAAATGTAATTTTAAAGTGAAATTAATCCTTTCGTGCCGGCCTTGATGCTCCCGAAGCCTGCACTTTCTACCCCTAAAAGAGTGCCGAAATGCCGACTCTACGCAGCATAGGTTTACTTTTTCTGATGGTGCTGATATAATTGACTCGATACAAAAGAGCAGGAGGCCCCAAACTATGGATGCAAAAAAGACCGGCAGCTTCATTTCAGCCTTAAGGCGGGAAAAGGGGATGACTCAGAAACAGCTTGCCGATAAGCTGAATATTTCGGACAAGGCTGTTTCCCGATGGGAAACGGGAAGGGGACTTCCCGACATTGGTATGCTGATGGCGCTGAGCTGTGAATTTTCAGTTTCAATAAACGAGCTCTTGTGCGGTGAAAGGATAATATCTCCCGTTATGGCGGCTGAGGCTGAAAGAGATATTGCAGGGGGATATATAGAGGTCAGCAAAAAGAAAAAACGCTTCAGCGTGATAATCATCGTGCTGGCTGCCCTGCTTTCCTTGTTTGCAACGGCGTTTCTCACCATCCTTTTCAGGCAGCTTCCGTTGATGTATAACGAAATAATGGGCTCTCCAAGCTGTGTTATCACTGAGGACTATTCCTCCTTTACCCTTATGGGAGATAAATACGTGCCCCTGGTACTTCCCGAGAGGGTTGAGTGTTCAACTTCAGAGAAGCTTATCAAAGAAGCGCAGGTGGAAAACACGCCCTTTATCGGAAAGCTTTTGTTCGGAGAAAGCATATATTCTGTAAAGATGTGCCCGGAAAACGAGATCGTGTACCTTCAAAGTGACTACGATCTTCTCGAATCGGACATATACTGTCTTGAAAGCCGTGTGGAGCATTATCGGGAGATGCTTGAAAATATATCATTGGATTCTATGATCGCCGTGATAGAAACCAAGGACTGTAATCTGTATGATCTCAAGCTGTGCTATGAAGTGCGCACTATGCTTGAAAAAGAGGATTATACTCAGACAGAGAATATTTCCTGTAATTGGTCGCGAGGCGACGGAGACGAGGGTATATGCATTTATTCTGCGCAATCGGATGGCCCTTTTCGCTATGCTGAGGGGGAACTGATACGAAAGAAGGGCCAATACTATTGGTACGATTATGATGACGTTGCGGACCTGTGGTATTCAAATCCTGCAGATATTACGGCTTACAGTATTGACGACAGCTATGACAGCTATCTTGATGAGCTGTTTTCCTATATGCTTAAATAAATATAAAAAATCACCGTTAAAAGTTCACTCTTTTAACGGTGATTTTTATTTACTTTTTTCTTGCCTCAAGGCAGTTGATCTTTATGCCCTGAGAGGAGAAATTGCGCTCGTACTCTGTCATAATATTAGTTTCTGCCCTCTCGCTTGCGTGAAGATCGCGGGAAACAAAGGTAAGCTCAAAGCCGGGCTCTGCCTCAACAGACTCAAGGGAAAAATCAAAAAGCTCAACGTTGTCCGTTTTGAATCTGAAATATCCGCCGCTCTTTAAAATGCGGAGGTATCTCTTGAGAAAATCGGGGTGGGTAAGACGGCGGTTTGCATAGCCGTTCTTAGTCCAGGGATCGGAGAAGTTTGCATATACCGTGTCAAGGCTCTCCTCGTCAAAGATCTCGTCAAGAGTGGAGGCATCGCAATTCATAAAGCGAACGTTTCCGCGCATCTCCAGGGGGATATCCCATCTCTCGCCGTCGTATATGGTACCGTCGGGAGTTTTCCAGCCGCCGTGGCTGTCAAGCTGTCCAAGGTCTCTGCCGGCTGCATATTTCTCTGCGGCAACTACGATAACGTCGTCAACACGCTCCATTGCAATATAATTATAGTCAGGCTCGATCTTTGAAAGCTGACAGATAAAGTCTCCCTTTCCGCAGCCGATCTCAATGCGAAGAGGGCGCTCGCAGTCAAATGCAGTCTTATATTCCTTACCGCTTACAAATAATGCCGAAAGCTGCGAAAGTCTTTCACCGCCGCGGCGTTTTTTTCTCATTCTCATATTGAAATACGTCTTTCTTTTTGATAGAATATAGTTACTATCGAGAAGTATATCATAAAACAAAATAAAAATCTATATATTTTGAAAAAATCACCGAAAGGAGGACAATGCTGTGGATGTTAAGACCTTTGCTACCGAGCTTGCAAGATCACTGACGAGGAGAGGCATATCCAAGGAGCTTGCCGTAAAGCACGCTGTCAGCCTTGTCAGAACGTTCGATGAGGATGACCTGAGAGAAATAACAGCATATACGTCAAGCGAGGACTTTGCCGACCTTTCGGACAGCCTTGCCGATCTTATAAAGGAAAAGGACGATGCCCCCGCTCAAAAAAAGGAAAGCACTGCTACCGAAAAAGCCGATCCCCCTGAGGACCCGAGGATCGCCACGGGAGAGATACAGATACCGAAGACCTCAGATTCCGGCGCACGCCTTTCAGATACTCAGACGGTCCCCACCGTTCATACTCAGCAGTTTTCTGCCGTTAAGACTCCCGCACCCGACCCCATTGATGAGAACATGAAAACCAAGGCTGTGGGCATTATCAGAGACCCCATGGCTGACAATATGAAGACCCGTATTGCCGGCATCACCGCAGAGGAGGAGCGCGCGCCTGCAGAGGATATAGGAAGCACTCGCACCTTTGTAACCATCAAGGATAAGGATGCCAAGGAACCGTCCGAAATGCGATCTGCCCACGACTGGACAGAGGAGGACAGCGGCTTTGACGGAGCTGTGGTCGACATAGTTTACGACGAGGGAAACGATCAGGAAATATATCTTGAGGATACAGAGCGCGATGAAAACAAAAAGGTTGAGCTTACCAAAAGAGGCAAAGCCTTTTTCTGGACTATTGCAGTGGGAACAAGTCCCATTACCCTTGCCTGCGCAGTTGCTGTTCTTGCAGTTTTTGCCCTTGGCATCTTAACGGTATGCGCTCTTATCGTTGCCTGCCTGTTCCTTGTTTGCGCTGAGGCTGTTCTCGGCTCGGGTATCACCCTTGTCGGAGTGATCTACGGCGCGATACAGATGATAGAGGGCAATATGGCAACGGGCCTTTTCGAGATGGGCCTCGGAATCGCCGTTGGCGGCCTTGCTCTCGCTCTCGGAATCCTTACCTACAATTTTGCAGTGCTGGTGCTCCCTTACGCTATGAAGCAGCTTCTTACCTTTGAGGGCTACAGCTTAAAGCGTGTAGGTCCCATGATAAACCGATTCAGAGAGGAGTGTAACAGACTGTGAAAAGAAGATCAAAGCTTTTTCTCATTGTGGCGGGAATAATCTTTGCCATCGGTGTTACAGTATGCCTCGTAGCAGCAGGTGTGAGCACCTCCACAGGAGAGCAGCTCTTTGCCGCAAAGATCGGTGAGGACAAGGTATATACATACAAGATCGGTAACGGAGAAACAGATAAGATCAAGGTATCTGTTACCGATGCTGACGTAAACATTTACGGCGGCAGTGACAGATCCTATATCGAGGTCGTTAATTTCAACGAGAATCTCTGCTCATACTCCGCAAACAGCGCGGTGGTGACATTTAAGGAAGCCTCCGAGGTAAAGGATATTACGGGATTCTGGGAAAGCGGCCTTTCCTTCAAGGGTCTCAGATATCTCCTTCTCCCCACCTCAGGCGGCGGGAAAAAGACTGTCAATATCTATATCGACAGCATCGAATACGTTAAGATATTTGATATCGCCATCGGAAAAGGAAACGTTACGGTATCCGGTATCGACAGCGAAACAGACATAAACGTTTCTCTGAAAAACGGAAAGGTCACCCTTTCAGATATCGTTACGGAATCCTGCGTTAATATTAAAGCATCCGGCGACCTTGCAACTGACGTGAATTTCAAAAATGTCAGCGCAAATACGGTCAGCGTTACCGCAAAAAGAGCAAAATTTGTTGGCGAAGGCTTCAAGAGCGCTGAATGTGATATGAATATCACCGTTGGCAGCGTTACAACAGACTTCACACCTCTTTTGGAAAGCTACGAGATCGCAGTAAAGGCAAAGGGCAAGCTGGTTGTGGATGAGGTGCCCTATATCGACAGCTACAACGATAAATACCCCTCAGATAATGCGGCTACACCTCCCTCTGCCGACAACGGCGAAGAGGAAGAGGTCCGCGCATATCTGAATATTTTGGGCGACGATCTTTCCGTATCTCTTGATACCCCCGTCGTCTACGATGCGGGCGAAGAAACCACAGCTAATCAATAAAGGCGTGAAAACTTAGAATGCAAAAATTTGGGCTTTGACTTTTTCACGCACAAACTCTCCCTAAAAATGGGGCCCAACCCATTTTTGTTTCTAACGAAACTCAGCCGAGTTTCAATACTTTTTGTGCCGCCGCGTGGCGGCGGAATGGAGATTGAAATGGAATTCAAATTCAGAACGAGAGGCGTATGCGCTTCAGAAATAAGCTTTGAGCTTGAGGACGGCATCGTTTATAACGTTTCCTTCAGAGGCGGATGCAACGGAAACCTTAAAGCTATATCAAAGCTTGTAGAGGGCAAGAGTGCCGCTGAGGTCTCAGAGATCCTTGAGGGCAACACCTGCGGATTTAAGGATACCTCCTGCGCAGATCAGCTTGCAAAGGCATTGAAGCAAGCGATGGCAAAAGCGTAATTCTTACGCTTTTGCAGTGAAATCCACGCTGTGCGTGGGTGAAATCCGTCTTCGACGGGTGAAATATTTTCTTTGAAAATGTGAAATATCCCTTCGGGATGTGAAGGTACATTTTCGCAAAAGGCGAAAATGGATCTTATAAAACGCTACGGCAGTGCAGTTGTTTAGTTAATATCCATACCCATAGCGTAAAGTTTCTTTGCTTCTTTCTTTTCAAAGAAAGAAGAGAAAAACCCCCGAATATTTTTAAGGAGGGCGGCGTGAGCCGCGTTTACCGATAATGTATAATATCAAAACAGCAAATGCGAACATTGAGCTTCGCTGCGTGGAAAAGGGCATTTTCCGTGTCCGTATTTCCAAAACCGAAGAGTTCCCCGAGAGCCTTCTTTCAAAGTACAACATTCTCCGCGAGAGCGGCGAGTGCACGTGCGCAACATTTGAAAACAACACTCTCACCTGCGGTGCATTTTCTCTTGCAGTTGAGGGCGAGAGCGTAATCCTCAGCGGTACAAAGTCTCCCGTAAAGTTCACATACGACGGCTTTGAGGGAAAGGCTTACAAGAACAAGGGCTTCACACTTGGCATCTCCCTTGACGACGAGGAGAGAATCTTCGGTCTCGGCGATGAGTCCCGTGACCATATCGCCCGCCGCGGCACCGTTTCAAGAATCGATATCAGAAATATCGCATCCTACGGTCCTATCCCCTATATCATGTCCTCCAACGGCTGGGGCGTGCTTCTTAACTGCACATACGCTTCCGTTTTCGATATCGGAGCTGCTGACAAGAACCTTATCTCTATTTCCGCTCACAAGGGAATCGTAGACTTCTATATCTTCGCTCCCGAGTCCGGAAAGCTTGCAGATATCCTTGAGCTTCACGGCCGCGTCGCAGGTAAGCCTATCATGATGCCCAAGTTTGCATACGGCTATACCTTCGTTCTCAATGAGCAGACAAACGCACGTGAAATGCTTTACGACTGCCTTAATTTCAGACGTGAGGATATCTCCTGCGACATGGTAGGTCTTGAGCCCCAGTGGATGACAAAGCACTACGATACCTCCATCGATAAGAAGTGGGACGAGGATCGCTTCTATATCCCCGGCTGGCTTCCCGAAAATCAGTCCGGCCCTGAGACCTTCTTCTACGCTCTTCGCGAGATGGGCTTCAAGTTCTCTCTCTGGCTCTGCCAGAACTACGACCTTCTCTGGGAGGAGGAGCGTCAGTGCGGCGTGAGAGCAAAGGAGTTCGGCAAGGAGTATACCTACGAGGGCGCATCTATCCTTGACCCTCACTTTGCCTGCCCCATGTATATGGACGGCCTTACACACAAAGAGATCCCTTGGTTTGACCACCTAAAGAAGTTCTGCGACAACGGCGCTTCCTGCTTCAAGCTTGACGGCGCATTCCAGGTAAACGACCACCCCGACAGACTCTGGGCAGGTAAGTACTTCGACGACGAGGTACATAACGTATATCCCGTAATCTACGTAAAGCAGATGCAGGAGGGCTTCACAGGCCACACAGGCAGACGTGCTGTTGTTTATACTCCCTGCGTTTATGCAGGTACACAGCGCTACGCTTCCTCCTGGGCAGGAGACACAGGCGGCGGATACGACACAGTTGTTGCAATGCTTAACTTCGGTCTCTCCGGCCACTCCAACGCAACCTGCGATATGGAGGCAACAAGCCTTGAGGGTATCCACTACGGCTTCCTCACTCCCTGGACTCAGCAGCTTGCATGGAGAACATGGAATCAGCCCTGGTTCCTCCGCGACGAGCTCAGCACAGCTATCCGCGAGTACTCTCATATGAGAAACAGCCTCTTCCCCTACATCTACTCCATGGCTCACAAGGCAAACGAGACTGCACTTCCTATGACACGTGCTCTCTCTCTTATGTGGCCCGAAAAGGCTGAATACGACTACATCACAAACGAGTATATGTTCGGAGACAGCTTCCTCGTTGCAGTATTCGATATGAAGGTAACACTTCCCGAGGGCAAGTGGGTAGACTACTTCACAGGCGACGTTTACGAGGGCGGTCAGACTATCGAGTATAAGGTTCCCGCAGGCAAGGGCGGCGCAATGATGGTCAAGGCAGGCAGCGTATTCTGCACTCAGGACTATCAGAAGTATATCGAGAAGTCCATTCCCGATAACTACCATATCAACGTATATCCCGGCGGCAGCGCGTGCTTCACTCTCTACGAGGATGACGGCTACACATACGACTACGAGGACGGCAAGGTTGCAAAAACTCTCATCGAGCTTTGCGGCGACGAGTCTGCGTTCTCTCTCACAGTTAATATGCGTGAGGGCAGCTACGATGGCCGTGAGAAGACAGCTGACAGCCTTCTCTCCGATCCCGATATTCTCGGTATGGGCGACGTTACAAGCTTCGACGTTATCATCAATGGTGTTGCAAAGTCTGTAACTCTTGACGGCGAGGCAGTTGATTTCTGCACCTGCGACGGAAAGACAACAAGATTTGCAATCTCCAAGGACGACCACAGAGCACGTAAGCTCACATATAAGGTTGAGATGTAATAACATAACCCCCCGGTAACGGGGGGTTAATTATTTGCTTCTTTATTCTAAAAATATAGAATTTTATCAACGTTTGGGTTATTGTACAACTGCAGATAAAGAAGTAATATAAAAATGTAAATCAAAACTAAGGGGGCAAAAACGTGGAGTCAACAGGAAAGTATATTCAAATTCTTAGAAAACAGCACGGATGGTCACAAAGAGAGCTTGCAGAAAAGCTTGGAGTATCATTTCAAGCGGTCTCAAAATGGGAAAGAGGCGATAATCTTCCGGACTCGGGAATACTTCTTTATTTGGCAAAGCTTTTGAATACAACGGCAGACAAGCTTCTCAGCGGAGGTGAGGCAGTTTCAAGAAAAACAAACAGAGTCAGCATCTCCGAAGAAAAGGAAGGCTTCTTTTCAATGGGAAATATGCGATATTTCTTCGGTGAGATAGTTCTTCTGCCCCTGAGAGGAATGAATGACTATGCAGAAAAGATAAGATCATATCTGTATGATATCGCGCACGATGTTGACGTTACCGTGATCAACGTGGATCTGCCCCGCTTCAAAACAGGAGATGCAAAGGCAGTCCTTAGAGAATCCGTTCGCGGCAAAGATGTCTATATCATCGTTGATATGGGTAATTATTCAGAAACTTATAATATCCATGGGTTTGAAAACCATATGTCCCCTGATGAACATTATATGGATCTTATGAGAACCATATCTGCTATAGGAGGAAAGGCTGCAAGAATAAACGTTATCTCTCCTTTGCTTTATTCAGCAAGACAGGACAGGCGGATCCTGCGCGAATCTCTTGATTGCGCGGTTGCCTTGCAGGAGCTCTACTCCGTGGGCGTGTCAAACATTATGGCTTTCGATGTTCACGATGACAGAGTGCAGAATGCGGCACCATTTATAGGATTTGACAAGCTCATGCCCATATATCAGGCAATAAAAGCACTTTGCAGAGAATATCCCGACGTAAGATTTGATGAAAAAAGCACAGTAGTCGTAAGTCCCGATTTCGGAGGAATGGGAAGAAACCATATGTATTCCGATGAGCTTGGAATAGACCTTGGTGTTTTCTATAAAAGGCGCAGTACAACGCATATGACAGATGGCAATTATGCAGTCCAGCTCCACAAATACATAGGTCCCGACGTTAAAGGTAAGGATGTTCTCGTTATAGACGATATCATAGCCTCGGGTGAAACGATGCTTGACGTTGCCCGTCAGCTGACAGCCTTAGGAGCAAAACGTATATTTGTTATTGCTACCTTCGGATTTTTCACAAAGGGTAAAGCATTATTTGATAAAGCACACAGCGACGGAGCTTTGGAGGCGGTGTTTGTTACAAATGCAAGCTATGTGGACAAAGCTGTAACAGAGTCTCAGTGGTACAGAGAAATTGACGTGATCAAATATATATCCTATTATATATACTGTGCCAATTCAGGATATTCCATGGCTAAAATCATTGACCCTCATACAAAAATCAAGGAATATTTTGAAAAATGCAGCATATGTGAATAATTGTATGTTTTTTTAAAATAACAGTATGCCATGATGATCGGTTTTTATTTAAAAACGTTGTGCCCGCGCGCTAATGCGCGGGAAGAGCAAGGCACTCCCGTTTGCAAACTAACGGTAAAAAAACGATTTGTCAACGGGAGAATGTTATTTCTATTTGTAGGGGGCGACGTCCTCGACGCCCCTATGAATGAAACGATATTCACAGCGAAGTGTCACGTCTGTAACGGGGC
>JAFQDC010000076.1 GCA_017416205.1 Clostridia bacterium
GTCCGTCGTCGGCGTACAAAGGTACGACAGAGGGACAATTCGCGGCTAAAAAGCCGCATTTAACAATGAAATCCGCCGTAATAATCGGCGGATTTCTACTTTTTTACTGCGTTTTTCACTTAACTAAATACTATATGTTTTGCGGCTTTTGTTCTGCGCCTTTTTCGACAAGCTGAAACGGCTGCATTACAGCCGTTTTTTATAATCATGTAAAAGTAACCTCTCCGTCGTGAGCAAGAACAGATACGGCGGTTACCGACTCCATTCCCATTATCTCGCGGGCGAGCTTTCCCTCTTCCTTTGTGCGGATCTCGATCACCATATCAAGCTGATCTGAGGAAAAGGTACGGGATTTCACCGTAGCGTTTCGGCAATACTTACCGATGGCAGAAAGGATAGCCTCCTCGCAGTCAATATCTCTGACCGTAACCATGAGAAGCAAGGGCGCCTTCGCTACGGGAAGCGCATTGAAGATCCATACGATAACAGAAAGGATAAGGCTGAGCGCAACGGCAATAATGGCAAGGCCGGCGCCGCAGATAATACCTATACTGATAGACCAGAAAAGGAACGCAAGATCCATAGGATCCTTTATGGCAGTTCTGAATCGCACAATAGAGAGCGCACCCACCATACCGAGGGACAGAACAACGTTTGACTGCACCGTAAGGATGATCGCCGCGGTGATCACCGCAATTGCAATAAGGGAAACGCTGAAATTCTTATTGTAGAAGGATTTTCTGCAAAGGATCCTGTATGCCGCAAAAATATATATGCCGATCATCGCCGCAACGAAAAGGCACGCCGCAATTGATACGGGATCAAGCTCTGTCTGGGCATATCCCTCCAGAAAAGAGTTTTTAAAAATATCTCTGAAGCTCATTTGATAAGACCTCCGTGATTGTTATATTTTCTGCATAAATAGTATTTTGAAAACGACGTCCACTGTAAGCCGTCAAGCTGAAGCTGTTCTCTTATGTAAGACGGCAAAAGCTGGTCCCATTTAACCTCAAGGACCCCCTGTCCGTTTGCAAGTATCTGCCTTTTCGGCATATCCGGATCAAAAAAGCGGTCAAAGGATTGGGAGGACGAAATAGAAGTGTCAAGAGTTATTCTGACGTTTCCGAAGGGATGTATAAAGGGGCGGCGCTCATACTGAACTATGACCGCAGGGATCATTCCCCGAAGGCGCATATCCGTAAGCATTCTGCGAAGGACGGGGCTCATATCCTCTGTGAGCGGAGGGATCTTTCCTTCAAGCATCATAAGGCACTGCTCCTTTGTCAGGCGGCCTGAGTCCTTATGAGTCATTCCCCGTTCCTTTGCCTTTCTTTCAAGGGTAATACGTGCATCGCTGGAATTGTATATCCTGATCCTGTATTTTGAGCGAGGGTCTGATCCGTCCTCATTCTCATAATAGCAGGAATCATCGGGAGTATCAAAATATACGCTTCTGATAAGATAAGTGCCGTCCGGCCTCGTATGGGGATCGGCGCCAAGCAGGCCTCTGAGCCTTGAGTGAACTACGCTAAGCTGCTGCGCAGTACAGATATACTTGTATTCATGTCGGAATTCAGCGCCCATCAGTTGCCTCCCTCCTTTTCAAATACAGCCTCAAGAGTAAGTCCCGCCTCTGTAAGATCAACCGTGAGGCTTTCCTCCGTCGATGAAACGTCCCCCTCCCAACCTGCAAACATGTATCCCTCCTCGGGAATCGCGGTCAGAGTAACTGAGTAGCCGCTTATATACTCTCCGTTCCACTCTCCGTCCTCCGTATCCGCAATAACTGTGTTTACCTTGATACGTCCTGCTTTTGGGTTGTCGGCTTTTATACAGACAGAACAGTTCTCTCCTGTAATATCAAGGGCATATTTTAAAAAGCCTATAGCATACGGAGCTCTTTTTTCAAGAAGGCTGAGCACGAACGCATTGTCCCCCTCTCCGATACTGTCAAGTATGCGTTTTCCTGAACCGTTAATGCCGAAGGTTTCGTTTGCGATATCAAGATACGTGAGCACAAACTGCTCTCTGAAGCTTTCATTCTTCAAAAGATTCTCAAAGAAAGGTATGATTATGTACTTCTGATCTCCCTTGGGATATTTATCAGAATCAAGAGTCCATCTGAAGGGATCGGTCTCCAGAAAATCAGTATCTGTTCTTACATAGTATGCCCATGCTACCGCGTCCGTATCGTACAGAGCAAATCTCCATCTGCCGTCAAGATATCCCTCGCCACCTCCTGTACGTGAACGCCACAGTCTCATATTCTTTCCAAGGCTTATGTCAATGTTATTGCAATACAAATTGACGGTCATAAAATCTATAAAGCTCTGCACGTCCATTCTTTTGCATATCTCTTCATACACCAAAGGATCGGAAGCATCCTTTTCATTAAGGAGCTTTATAAGCTCCTTATAGTCAAGATAACCGGCCTCCGTGCCCTCGTCAAGCACATTCTCGGAAACAACCACCAGGTCTTCCTCTGCAATGCCGTATTTATCATAAAAATAGTCGCTGTTTTGCTTTTCTCTGAGATACGTAACGCTATATAGCTCACCGTCAATGAACATAACAACAGGAACGCCTCCCTGAGTCGCAAGCTCCCTGCCCTCTGAAAGAGCGGAAACTATATAATCATCACCGTAACTTGTAGTAATCAACTCGAATGTTTTTATATTTTGGGGTGCATAATTCTTTTTTGTGAATGAAAACTCATCATAATCAATACTAGAATCAATGCTAACGACAGTAGATAAATTGTCACAGTTGGTAAACAAAAACAGACCGAGCTTCATATCAATGCCAAAGATTACGGTTTTAACTTTTGTACAACTTTGAAAGGATTCATCTGGTATGTAATTGGCTACGGGTATGCTGGTGTCATATTTTTCGCTTAGCCAACCCAGATCCATAGGAATACACAGAATTTCGTTCTCACCGACATAGTCTATAATAACGGCATCCCCGTTTTCATCGATATAATACTTTAGTTTTCCACCAATAAATTCAAATTCGTATATGTTATTAGCTTTCATTGAGCTCACCTCCTTCTTGTTCCCGAATAGAAGTTTGTAGCTCTTCCAATATGGTTTCAATCACCACCCATTCTGTTTCCGATTGGATCGGCAGCAGCATATGATTACCGTCGTTGGTTTCATAGAGAACTGAGGCAAATACCTGAACCTGTCCATTAGTTTCATCTTTGCTATTATCTGTATACACAATATAGCTCTTTTCTGTATCTGCATAATCAAAGGTGAAAAGAATATCACAAACAACTTCCTTTCCTTCGTCATTGATTACGGTGAACGTGTTTTCATCGAGATTGATCATTTTGCTTTCTCCTTTATGTTATTCTTTGTTTTCACATACTGCTTTTGCCCCGGGAAGCGCATTAACGTATTTGCAAGCAGCTTCAGCTTCGTCTTCGGTATCGAAGAAAAGCAGGATTGGAAGTTTGGAGGTTATTTGTTTAAGAACGCCAATTTCATATATATGCTGACTGGCGGCGAACATGGTTTCAATAGCACGTTTGCTAGTGCCCATCTCTTCAACCCGAACCACGTGTTTAGCTTTTTCTTTTGCGAGTTCTTGCTTGGCTCGTTGCTCCTCTTGCTCAATTTCAGCGATCTTTTTATCGATTTTAGAGATCAAGTCATCCATATCAATATCGGGGGCAGTATCTTTAGGCGATGTCGGAGGATTTTTCTCGCGTTCTTTCATCATAGACGAGATGCGTTCCTGCCGCTTATTTTTGACGTATTCCTCCATGTCAAATGTTTTACTTTCGCATACAATAGGTTTCACTTCATACGCATAATTTGCAACATCTTCTTTGTTCACATGATATGCATCCTCATAAAATGGCAGCTTTGTGATCCACTTGTATCTGTTTTGTAACAGAACGAGACAACAACCTGTATTTAAAGCACCCAGCTGATGGGGAGTGATTAAAGGCTCTTTAATGATTCGTCCGTCCCATTCTACTTCTCTTTCTCCGATTTGGCTTGATAAGGCATTCAAACTATTCCAATCGTTAGTGCTAAATGCAACAGTAACACCTACATTTGCTTGGATTGCTTTTGCTTTTGCCTCTCCAAATGCTGTTTGTAACTGAGAATAAGGATCCTGGAGCACGAGACACATTCGAATGTTACGCCCTAATGCAGTTGACATAAGGTGCGGGAGATTGTTTATTGCAGAGGATACCGAAGAAAGCTCCTCAATGAAAATTGTTGTCCTTCTCGGTAGTCTGCCATTGTACTTGTCCTCAGCAAGTCTAATGAGGTGTTGCGTCACTTGCGAAACAAACAATCCTGCAATAGATGAATATACGCTATTTTCATCAGGAAGGATCACATCCACAAAAAATGGTCTAGAGACTGACTTGTAATGTGCATATGCTTCGTCAAATTTTTCGTCTTCAATCAAATGTACTGTTTTCATAACAAGCTCGTCATACAAGTGATTCCAGATCTCACTACTATTGGGAAGCAAGTTGATCGCTTTCACAACATAAGGAGCGTTATCGTAATAGAATCTGATTTCTTTTGCATACTTGTCCTTAAAACGGTCGCGAATTTTTCTGATGGTTTTAAGTTCATAGCATTTGTCATCAAAGACTCGAAGATGTAGAAAAAGCTTTAACGAATGACGGTTTGAGAGTAAAAGGCAAAGGCGGTCAGATTCGTATCGTTCCCGTTGAAGTAGAGGTTCAGAAAGATCTTCTGAAATATCTTTACGACTACGCTCGCAACAATCATTTATTGCCTCGGGATTATATTATCAGTCGAAACGAAAAAGGCGGCGTGGAAAAACAGATTGATTCACTTGAAAACTGGATGTACACCAATCGTCACAAGTTTACAATGCACAATCGCGAGAATGAAGCAAGAGACGGTATGAAGCCGAGAAGCAAGGATTTAACGTGGCACGGACTTCGGTACAAGAGAGCGCAAGAACAGTATGCCATGTATGAAGCCGAAGGACGTCAAAATCCCAAGCTTATGACCAGTGAGATCTTAGGACATCACAGAACCGATATTACTAACATCTATCTCGCAGAATTGCCGCAGGGTAAGAAAAATCAATAGGAGGCAATCTATGGACCAAAAGTCTGAAAAGGTTTTGTGTCCGAATAAGCCGAAAGAAATCAAGATCGGTAAGACAACGTATATAATAACATCAAATTATTCCGATCAAATAACCTTGTTTGAGAAGCTGCTGCGGCTTATGAACGAGGAACTGAAGAAGGACATATAAGCCAAAGGAAGGGCATCGCCCTTCCGATACATAGCTTTTAAATATATGAAGGAGAGATTCAAATGGAACACAATTCATATCATTATTTCAGCAAAACGGCTTGAAGAACCACCGTAAAATCCGTATAATAGAGATACAAGCTGTTTGTTGCTGAAAGAAAGGAGAAAGAATGACACAGCAACAAAACAGAACAGCTTTATACTGTCGCTTATCCGTAGATGACGGTGACGGCGAGAGTATGAGCGTAGCAAATCAGCGTGAAAAGTTAACAAGGTACGCAAAAGAAAAGGGATTTTTCGTACAGAAGGTTTATATCGCCGACGGTTATTCGGGGACGAATTTCAACAGACCTCAGTTCAAGCAGATGATTTCCGATATCGAGAACGGACTGATTAATGTTGTTATCACAAAAGACTTATCCCGACTCGGCAGAGAATATTTGCAAACAGGCTCGTATATTGAGATATTCTTCCCATCCTACAACGTGCGGTATATTGCCGTAAACGACGGCGTTGATACGGCAAACGGGGATAATGAGTTCTTGGGATTCCGCAATATCATCAATGAGTTTTGTGCAAAAGACATCTCAAAGAAAATTCGTTCTGCACGGAAAAAACTCGCTAAGCAAGGAAAGTTTACAGCACCCTTTGCACCCTACGGTTACAAAAGGATCCCGAAAACAAGCATCATCTTATTGTAGACGAAAATACCGCGCCCATTGTAAAGAGAATGTTTCGGTTAACGCTTGAAGGCAAAACTCCAACAGAAATAGCCAAAATCTTTACGAAAGAACAAATCTTAATACCGAGAGCCTATGTCGCCAAAACCTATGGTATCTATCAAACGGGATACGATACCCGTTATCCGTATGACTGGATGGGCAATTCGGTTGCGTCTATTCTGCGCAGTAAGCTTTATATCGGTACTCTTGTCAACCATAGAAGGTCGAGCAAATCTTTCAAGAACAAAAAGATCATTCAACTTCCGGAAGAACAGTGGATTGAGGTAGAAAACACCCACGAAGCCATTATTGACCGCGAGACTTGGGATATCGTTCAAAAGATGGTGGCTGTGAAAAAACGTCCCAACAAGGATGGTGTCAGTCAGATATTTGCAGGGCTTGTGAAGTGTCCCGATTGTGGCAGAGCGTTATCCTATAACATCGGTACTTACAAGGACTTTGAAGGTAGTTTTGTCTGCAATTACGCCAAAAACAAAGGTAAGAAATACTGTACATGGCATTATATAACTTACAAGGCCTTATACCAAATTGTTTTGACGGATATTCAAAGTCATGTTGAACTTTAAAAAAAATACCGTGCAAAGTTTGAGGAAGCGTTACAAGCCCATTTATCCACGCAAAACAAAAAGCAGCTTGCTTCGCTCAAAAGAGAGCAAAGCAAACTGCAAAATAGACTTGATGAGCTTGAATTTATCACGAAAAAGCTTTATGAGGATAATGCGCTGTCTAAGATTACGGATGATGAGTATGCACGTCTTTCCGCACAGTTTACCGACGAACGCAAGCAAGCGAATGAACGCTTGACTGCCATTGCTGAGGAACTGAAAAAGGAAGAACGCAACCTTGAAAGCATCGTAAACTTCATCGCTATTATTGAAAAGTATCTTGATATCAAAGAACTTAACAAAACCGTACTGAACGAACTGATTGATAAAATCGAGGTTCACGAAGCAGAAAAGATTGATGGTAAGCGCATACAAAAAGTAGATATCTACTACCGCTTCATCGGCAACCTAAACTAATGTTGCGTTATAATATGCACACAGAAGAGATAATAGTGAAAAGTAAAAAGCACACCTTTCGGTGTGCTTTTTGGTGGGGGAAGATGGATTCGAACCATCGAAGTCACTGACAACAGATTTACAGTCTGCCCCCTTTGGCCGCTCGGGAATTCCCCCATATTAAATTGGTGATTGGAGCTGGTGGACGGACTCGAACCCCCGACCTGCTGATTACAAATCAGCTGCTCTACCAACTGAGCTACACCAGCATCTCTCATTCACGCTCAGCTATTATATCACCCCTTTCTCGGTTTGTCAATACTTATTTTCAAATTTTTTAAATTTTTTTCGAGTTTTTTATAGATAACATAATTTCAAAAAAGCTTGACAAACAAAGTATTATATGATAAAATAGACGACGCATTGGAAAATATGCATTCGGAAGGTTATCGAAGTGGGGACGTTTGCGAGCGCTGCCGGTGGCAGATCAAGCGAGCAAAAAGGAGTGGCAGCGGTCGAACAAATCGAGCACCCACGGATGCGAAGATTTTTCGGGCACCGCAACAGGACATAACGAGGCGGAGCCGAAAGTAATTGAATATTGATTGTTGATCTCATCTGAGATTTAACATAAACGGAAGGTTATCGAAGTGGTCATAACGAGGCGGTCTTGAAAACCGTTTGCCTTTGCGGGCACGTGGGTTCGAATCCCACACCTTCCGCCAAAGCAAAAAGCACACCGAGAGGTGTGCTTTTTGTTTTGAGGGAGGTATTGTACGGGATTCGAAAGGGCGTGTCTATGTCGGTACGACAGACAAAAGCTCTCCTGTGGAGAGCTTTTAGCCCGTTGTGCTGCACTCGTAAAGGTCTCAAAAATCGCGTCCGACCGTGAGCGCCGAAATGTATTTCGGCGAAACCTTTAGTTTAAATTCTATCCCACACCTTCCGCCAAAACAAAAAGCACACCTTTCGGTGTGCTTTTTACTTTTCTCTCTCCCTGTTAGAATAAAACCTTGTTCGAGTTTTCATTTTATGCTATAATGGGACAAGGGAAGTGAGCATTATGAATATCTACAGAGCAATAATAAACAAACGCAAATATAAACAAATAATAAAGCAACCCATAAATGAATCTATCGTATCATTGATTGAAAATACATTAAAATTATTCCCCGATACTATTGATTTTTCAGACGGGGAACCGCCCCCAGATAATGGTTTTTATTCTGCAAATCTTGACCATGCATGGAATAAAGCAGAAGCTCTGAATACTACCAATGACGTTAATATTGATTTTATGATATGGGCGATATACGGTGTGCTTCATCAAAAATGTATGGAATTATACAGCTCGAAAGTTTTTTCTTTGAATTTACGTGAGCTCGAATGCAAAAAAATATACAACAATTATATCAAGGCTTGTATAGAGGCAGACGTTTCTATAAATTGACGCCCACAACCTTACTTTAGTTTTAATCAATCCCAGGAGGCATATATGAGAAGCGTATTTTTAAGATATCCCGGCGGCGCAGCAAAGGCCGTTACCTTCAGCTATGATGACGGCGTGCGTCAGGACAGGCGCCTTGCAGGCATTTTTGCAAAATACGGAATAAAGGCTACCTTTAATTTCAACAGCGATTCCCTGCGCTGCTATTACTCCAAAGAGGATATGAAGGATATCTTTTTCTCAAAGGGACACGAGATCGCCATTCACGGCGCAAACCACCGCGCAAACGGCAATATGCGCCCTATTGAGGGTATACGCGACGTGCTTGACTGCCGACTTGAGCTTGAAGAAAAATGCGGCCGCATCATTCGCGGTATGGCGTATCCCGATACGGGCATCACTCAGATGGGAAATTTCATAAAATACGAAAAGATCAAAAGCTATCTCTCAGAACTTGATATAGCTTATTCAAGGTCTGTTGACGGCGGCAACGACTCCTTTATGCTCCCCGAGGATTTTTACAACTGGATACCTACGGCACACCACAACGACCCGAAGATCTTTGAATATATCGACTCCTTTCTGAACTGGGATATTTCCGAAGGCGCTTACCACGCAAGGCGTATCCCCCGTCTCCTTTATATCTGGGGACACAGCTATGAGTTTGACCGCGACGACAACTGGGATCATATTGAAGATCTTTGCCTGCGTCTTGCAGGTCGGGACGATATCTGGTATGCTACCAATATTGAGATATACGATTACGTTGAGGCTTACAGAAGCCTCAGATTCAGCGCAAACGGCCATATGGTCTACAACCCAACTCTTTATACTATATGGATCGACGTTGATTCAAGGCTTTACAGTATCCCCTCAGGAGAAACTGTAGTTATAGAATAAACAAAAAGAAAACCGCCGCGGCGGTTTTCTTTTTGTTCTTTTATTAATCAACGAGCTTTGCAAAATCAAGCTCTGCCGTGGAGGAAAGAGGCATATCGGGAGTAACGCTGGTAACGGTTACGTTAATACCGATGGACTTCATTCCCGCAGCCTTGATCGCTTCGATACCTGCCTGGGAGTCCTCTACACCAATACAGTTCTCGGGCGCGATTCCAAGGGACTCAGCACAAACGGAGAAGATCTCGGGATCGGGCTTTGACTTTGATATCTTTCTTGCATCGGCGATATAATCAAACTGATCGATAATACCAAGGGACGTAAGAAGGGCGGGTGCATTCTTTGAAACGGAAGCAACTGCAAGCTTAAGACCTGCGGCCTTTGCATCCTGCATGAATTTTGCAATACCGGGGAGGATGTCCTCGGGAGTAACACCGCCGATAAGGTTAACGTAATTATCGTTTTTTTCGGTGCAGAGGGCTTCCTTTTCAGCCTCTGTGAAGGCATCGAGAGCACCGTTTATCTCAAGAATGATGTTAAGGGAATCCATACGGGAAACGCCCTTGAGACGCTCGTTATCGTCCTCATCAAACTTGTATCCGAGACGGCCGGCAAGCTCCTTCCAAGCCGCAAAATGATATCTTGCAGAATCGGTGATAACACCGTCAAGGTCAAAAATTATAGCTTTTGTGTTCATTGCTTTTCCTTTCAGCTTTTCTTTTATTCTTATATCAATGTATTTGCATACGCCTTGGAAATTGCGATTAACATCACCGTTTGGTATTCTAATTACCTCTATTCCGTAGCTTTGCAAAAATTCGGTTCTTTTTTGGTCATATTCTTTTGCCTCTGGCGTATAGTGCTGAGAGCCATCAAGTTCAATTGCAAGCTTTGCTTTTGAGCAGTAAAAATCAAGAATGTATTTTTCAACGATCTTTTGACGTGTGAACTTTATGGGATAATCACAAAGGAATTTGTACCATAATTGCTTTTCTTCCTTTGTCATATTTTTCCTCATATGACTTGCAAAGCCCGATAGCTTTTTATTATAAAATTTGTACATTCATTATTTTTTAATCAAATTCTGGTATAAACACTGTACCTCCACTTCTCACGCTTGGGATAAACGAGTGAATAATGTTTTCCTTAAGGTTGCGTGTGAAGGGGAGGGGGACCGCCTCGAAATATAAGATTCAACAATTGATTTCTCAGTCGGGGCGGTGGAAGGGTTGTAAACTTACGAAGATTACAGAATCGTGCAGATGTTTTGACCCTTCCGTCATCGGTGCCGAAGAACAACCGATTCGTTAATTCTCTTGCACCGACGCCACCTCCCCTAAAACCACCTGAGGTGGTGTCAGGGGAGGTATTCGTTGAGTGTATTTCGTTCTCTTTATCTTCTACCTATCAAAGCTCTATGGTAATTCCGTCTCCTACGGAGCAGAGGTTGCCCTTATGGAGGAACTGAACGTCTGCGGTGCCTGTTACGTTCTTAACGGAAAGTGTTTCGTGGTCTGCATAGATCTCAAGGCGCTGACCGTGCCAGTTGATAGCATAGGACATAGAGTTCCAAGCCTCGGGGAGGTTAGGATCTATTCTGAGCTCTGAGCCGTAACGGCGAACGCCGCCAAAACCGAGAACTGCGCACTGCCAGATGCCGCCGAGGGACGCGGAATGCATACCCTCGTTGGATGACCACATTACGTTACCCATATCAATGAGAGTTGCTCTCTCGAAGAGGTCGTATGCCATCTTTGCTTCTCCAAGGTCAGCCGCCAGCGCTGAGAAGGTGGAAAGGGAGAGGCTTGAGTCGTGGATACAGCATTCCTCATAGAAATAGAAGTTCTTGACCTTTGTTTCTGCGGAGAAGAGGTCTTCCATCATATAAAGAAGGGCAACAACGTCCGCCTGCTTGCAGATCATTACCTTATAGAAGCCGCCGAGATTGCTGATGCGCTCGCGGATGGTGGGGTCAAGGGATGCGGAGATGCCGTTTTCCGTTACCTTGGGAAGGCTGAGGAAGGTCTCGTCCTCAGGAATGATGCCGTCCTCGTTCTCGCGGGGGAGATAAAGCTTTGAAAGCAGGTCTGCCCACTTTTCATATGAGCTCTCAAGATCAACGATCTCGTCAAGTCTCTTATAGGTATCGGGCTTTTCAGCCTTGAGCTTATCTGCATATTCAACTGCGAGGCGGAGGTTCTGATGAACCATGTAGTTTGTGAAGGCGTTGTTATCAACGTTTTCCTTATACTCGTTTGCGCCGATTACGTTGAGGATATCGTACTGATCCTTTTCGGCATTATATGTAACTCTGGAGGGCCAGAAGTTTGCGCACTCAAAGAGAAGCTCGTATCCGCACTTTTCCATAAAGTCCTCGTCGCCCGTTACCATATTGTAATAGTGAACGCCGAATGCTACGTCTGCGGTGATGTGGATCTCATAGTCACCTGTATTGTAGATAACAGGGGTTGCCTCACCGTCAGTTATCCAGGCAGCCTCCCAGGGGAAGCGGGCGCCTGTGTAGCCTGTATTTTTTGCGTGATCGCGGCAGGCATCAAGGCAGTTATAACGGTATTCGCAGAGGCTTCTTGCCTCCTCGGGAGCGGCAAAAATGAAGTAAGGAAGCATATATATCTCAGTATCCCAGAAGGTGTGTCCGTAATATCCGGGGCCTGAGAGTCCCTTTGCTGCAATATTCATTCTGTTATCGTGAACGGGAGACATTGCCGTAAGGTGGTAAAGTGCAAAGCGAAGAGCAAGCTGGTCACGGTCAGCGCCGTCGATGATAACGTCGCGCACGTCCCAGATGCGGCGGCACCATTCCGCTTCACTTTCTGCGAGGAGAGTGCAGAAGCAGCGGCCGATCTCGTCTGTGACCTTTGCTGTTGTCAGTGCTGAAAGCTCCTCGATAGTGGCATTGCTTCTGCCCTGATCGCGGCTTGTGAATATGGAGATACGCTTATTGAGAGTAATGCTCTCACCCTTCTTGAGGCTTACGAAAGCAGTTGCATAAGCGCACTTTTCCTGAGTAGAGTAGGAGATATCCGTAACACTTTCCTTCTCCTCGCCGCGGTGGATGCAGAACTTAACTGCGGCGCCGGTTGCGATGCGGATAGCAGACTCATCTGTAACCGTGTCAACAGAAACAACTCCTCTGCCTGCTCTCTCGCTGATGCGATCAAGGTGCTGATCTATGCGCTGAAGCTCAGCGGCGCCGTTGATTCCTGCAGAAAAAGCGATATCACAGTCGCCGCTGAGTGCGGTGATGGTGATCTTCTGTGCTACAAGATGCATATCGGCAAGGGAAACGAAGCGCTTTTCGCTGACAAGATACTCGCCGCCGTCCTTGCCTGTCCATTTGGTCTCTCTCTCAAGAAGGCCGTTTCTGAGATTCAAGGAGCGGGTATGGGTCACGTAATCAATATTGTCCTTGCCCATTTTCTCTCCGTTGATGATAGCCTCTGCGGAAAGGGGATTTGCGCTGTTGATAAGCATCATACAGCCGTCTCCCTCGTGATGGTTAAAGGTACCTGCGATCATTGTAACAGGGCCAACGTCCTCGGAGGGAGCCTCGAAAAGTCCGCCTCTGAAGCACATATAGCCGTTGCCCTGGCACATGATGGACTCGCACTTTGCAAGACGCTGAACGGAGAGCTGGTCCTCTCCGAGGATCCAGTTGCGGTTTTCATCCACGCCTCTGTCGTAAACTATCTTATGATTATCGTTTGTATACATATCTATACCCTTTCCTTTAATTATTCGATGATAATACTTTTTCTCTCAGCGCAAGATATGCCCTCTCGGGGTCCTTTATAGGCGCTACAGTTTTTTCCATGGGGCAGATACCGTCGCCTCTTCTGTTTGAGATGGCAATGGTAGTATTTGAGAAGCGGCATTCTATGCCGTTTTCCTTCAGAAGATCAAGAGCACCGTTTGATATCACGGAGGCGTAGACCTCGCAAACTCCGCCGTAAACCATCAGCATGGCAGCAGCTCTTCCAACTATCTTATCGGCAACACTTGCGCCGCGAAGGCACTGAGGATCCTCCTCAAGCCAATCTATCATAGGCGCAATGCCTCTCTTTTCTGATACGAGAAGACCCGCATCGTTAACGGCAACGCATCTTGCCTTGCCTGAAAGTCTGTTCATGGCTATACTAAGCCTTTTTGTCTTATCTGTATACATCGTCAAACTGCCTTACGTTAACCGCATAACGGCTTTCCCATGCTTTTTCTATAAGCGCCGCACGGTCGAATTTTTCTTCTTCCAAAAGAACCTTTTCCATTTCGGGACGGGTCTTTGGGTGACGGGGTGTGAACACGGTACAGCAATCCTCATAGGGAAGTATTGAGGTCTCAAAGGTACCGATCTCACGGGAGCGAACAACGATCTCTTCCTTATCAAGTCCGATGCAGGGACGGAGAACGGGGATATTTGCAACGCAATCCGTTACTGCAAGGGCGCCCATGGTCTGGCTTGCCACCTGACCGAGGCTCTCACCTGTAATAAGGCACTGATACTGTCCCTCCTCTGCAACTCTGTTTGCAAGCTCCATCATACAGCGGCGAAGGAGAAGAGTGAAATACTCCTCGTTGCAGTTATCTCTGAGAGCTTCCTGTATCTCCGTGAGGGAGATAACGTTTACTCTTATATGGCCGCAGTATTCGCAAAGCTCCTTTGCAAGCTGAAGTACTTTTTCTCTTGCTCTTTCGCTTGTATAGGGGAAGGATTCAAAATGGAGAGCATCGATATAAAGTCCTCTCTTTGCCATCATATAGCCTGCAACGGGGCTGTCGATACCGCCGGAGAGGAGAAGAAGACCTCTTCCTCCGCATCCGAGGGGGATGCCACCGGCGCCCGGTTCCTGGCCTGCGTGAACGTATGCCGCCTTATCGCGAACCTCGATGCGCACTGTTATATCTGCGCCCTTGAGCTTTACGTTTATCTTTCCGCCCATAGCCTCAAGGATAACACCGCCAACCTGCGCTGCGATCTCAGGGCTTTCAAGGGGGAACTTCTTATCGCTTCTCTTGGCCTCACAGCGGAAGGTTTTGTGGCCGTAAAGCCGCTGAGGCAGGTATTCTCTGGCGGTTCTGCAGATATCCTCCATAGTTTTTTCGCAAACTGCGGCGCGGGTAACGGATGCAAAGCCGAACACCTTTTTAACCTGCTCATACATCTCGTCAATATCGCAGAACTCGTCACGGGGCTCAACGTAGACCGTTGACTGAGCATAGCGCACGTCAAAGCCGCCCACGTGCTTTGCTCTTCTTTTAAGCTCCTTTAAGAGCATAGTCTCAAAGGAGCCCTTGTTTGAACCCTTCAGGATTATCTCTCCGTATTTACAGAGTATTACTTCTTTCATATATCTACCTCGTTAAGGTTTTTTCAACATATATCCCTGTCCTCTGACAGATATGAGAACTCCTGCCTCCGAGATGCTTTCAAGCTTTTTTCGGAGATAGCAGATATAAACGTCCGTTGCATTGGAGCGGGCTTCTCCCCATAGCCTTCTGTCAAGCTCCTCTCTCGAAACACATTGGTCAACTTTCTCAAGAAGGATAAGATAAAGCTCCATCTCACGGGCCGTAAGCGCACATTCCTTTTCTCCAAAGGCTGCGGCTCTTCTTGCAGTGTCTGCCCGCCAGCCGCTTTCCGATACAACAAGGCTTTCCTCAAAAAGCCTGATGCAGGTGCGAAAAAGCTTTTCTATGTCCAAAGGCCGTGGCAGGAATACCTGACCGCTTTTGAGTGATGCGGGTGCTTTCCCAACGTATACACAAGAGCCCTGAACCTCGGGCACTTCCCTTTCCGTACACACTACGCTTATTGAAGGACTGCGGTCAACACGGCAAAAATAGGATGACAGAACAGTTTCAAGCATAGAGTCCATAGCGGGCTCATCCGCAATTATGCGTACAGTGGCACTTCTGTTTTTATTATCGTCAAAAACTTTTATATCCATAAAAATATAATAACTTATATGAAAAGTTTTGTCAATCGTTAAGGGGATTTTTGAGAAATTTTTCAGATGTATGGCTTGACAGTCAACCATTTTTGAGAGTAAAAAGAATATCAGCCACACCTGCAAAATTACGATTTGTATGTCGCTTTTTTGAAAAAAAGCTCCGCAAAAAACTTTACAAAATCAAAGAAAACAAAAGGCAAAACCCCTAAACAGCAAAATTTAAAAAATAAACGTGCTTATTTTTTAAATTTTGCTGTTTAGGGGAAAGCGCCAAGGGCGCAGCGGTGCTTTTGACACCGCTATTTTTGCCTTGCTAAGTTTAGCTATACCAATTATATTAAAGTTTTTTGAGAGTGCAGAGAACTTTTTTACAAAAAAGTTCTTTGCATAATCAAACAAAAATTTGACAACAGCTCCTATCTTCTACGCTCCTTTTGGTATTTTAATAACTATCTCCGTGTCGCTTGCGGTTTCACGTTTCAGGGTCTGCACGTCGATTCCCGAGAGCCTCACGGTCTCCACGGCGCGGTCTATGGTATTATATAGAATCCTCACGTCCTTCAGGATTATCTTCGCCTTTTTCTTCTCCTTTTCAATTTCCCGCTCTTTCTTCCGGGCCTCTAAAAGACGGTCTATGTATTCCTCGGTCTGGGCAACGTTCATTTCCCGTCTTATCACCGTATGCATGGCGGCAAGGCGGCTTTCGCTGTCCTTCAGCCTGAGCAGGGCTCTTGCATGGCGTTCACTGAGGGCGGCCGACAGTATTTCCTCCCTCTCGTTGCTGTCAAGCCTCAGAAGCCTCAGCTTATTTGCAACGTAGGACTGCGAGCAGGAAAGCTTTTCCGCTATTTTTTCCTGAGTCAGGCAATGAATACACATAAGCCTTTTTATTGCCTCTGCCTGCTCAAACATATTAAGGTTTTCCCTCTGTATGTTTTCAACGATTGCCATATGGGCGCTTTCCTCGGGGTCTGCTTCAACGGTAATGCAGGGAACCTCCCTCATACCGATGACCTTTGCCGCGCGCAGCCGCCGCTCTCCCGCAACGAGCTCGTATATTCCCGTGCTCTTATCCGGGCATCGCACGCAAAGGGGTTGAATTATGCCGTGGAGACGGATAGAATCCGCAAGGCGCAGTATGGCATCATCGGTAAAAAACCTTCTCGGTTGAGCGGGATTTGGAATTATTGCATCTACCCTTATCATCATTACCTTACCGTATGCTCCCTCATCCTGCCTGTTTTCTCTTTTTTCTTTTTTTGGAATAATATTCTTTGACATTTCCGCTTTCCTTTCTTTTCTTTGTAAATGGAATGATATCATTCGCATAGTGAAAAGAGAGCGGAAATATCGGCGATTTTTATAATTCTTTTTGACCTTTTTCAAAAATTAAAAGCCTCTCTTGGGATTTAGAGAGGCTTTTTTGATATCTGTGAAAAATTACGGGGATAGGACTCGGGTGTTTTCGAATCCTTTCTGTAAATGAGGAGAAATCTCGCATCATCCATTTCCGGAATGAAATATCTGCACTTTTCAACAAAGGTAAGGCCAAGCTTTTTGGCAGCAGATTCAGCTTCCTTCATTTCCTCCTCTGCCGCGGCACCCTTCATTGAAACGAAGTGACCGCCGATCTTAAGAAATGGCGCGCAAAGCTCCATAAGAACGTTGAGGCGGGCTACGGCGCGGGCGGTGCATATATCAAATGCCCCTCTCATTTCGCCCCTTGCCGCTTCCTCGGCACGTGCGGGATGAGCCTTGAAGTTCTCAATTTTTGCAAGGGCGGCAGTTTCATTCATATAAACCGTTTTCTTTGCAGTGGAATCCATTGCGCTGACGTTGATATTCGGCAGTGCCGCCGCTATGGGAAGAGAGGGAAATCCCGCCCCGCTTCCAACGTCAAGAAGGCGCATACCATCAGTGGCAATGCCATCTATACACTGAGCTGTGAAAAGGCAGTCCATAATATGCTTTTTGAGCACCTCCTCAGGCTCGGTTATAGCCGTCAGATTGAATTGCTTTGATCTCAGGTCAAGCTGCTCGCATATGGTATAAAGCTTGTCCTTTGCGGGAAGACCAAGCTCTGAAAGGTCAGCTTTTTCGCAAAGGAGCGAAAAGCGGGTTGTAAATTCTTCTTTTGTATATATCATATTAAAACACCTTTCCCGTGAGAGAGATTATAAGCTTTAAGTTATCTCCTACCTCAGCCTTCGGGCCGTAAGCCGCTTTATTTCGTCTGATAGCTCCGCACTCGGTGCATTTGTGGATAATTATATACCCTTTCTTTGCATCGGGTTCAGCGGATACGGGCTCCATAAGACCCTTGCACTCGCTGGCACGGTCTCCGGGGTTTTCATCAAGGTGACGGCTCCAGAGACAATAGGGGCAATGATTTCTTGAAGTATAGCCGAGAGGGGGGACCTGCTTCTGGCAATGGCCGCAGATGAATCCCGAATCGTTTTTTGTAAATCTTTTATTTTCCATAGATCCTCAAAATTTAATTCAAAATGAATATCGCCAAAGATAGCGGAAATACTAACAACGGATTGAAAATCACGGGCAAAGCCCACGAAAGGAATACATTTATGAAAAAGCTATGTACGACGTTATCCGTCGCTCTGATCTTAACCTTTTTATTTACCCTTTGCATATCTGCAAACACTATGGGATCTGTGAGAGATGCCGAGAGTGGCGCAGGCAGTATGCTTGACGAGGCTGTCACCGACATCAAGGATGCAGTTACCGGTGCAGTCACGGATATGGACGATATGCTTGATCCCGACAACGGCGACCCCGAGGCCGAGAGTGACGGTATAGTTGATTCAAAGGATACGGCTCTTGATAATGACAAAAACGAAGGCACCAAGGATACCACAAACGAAAAGCCTGCCGTTACCACCGATAACAGAGATACGGGAAAGAATGAGAACTCCGCAGAGGATACCACCGGCACCATTGACGATATGGGCCTTGAGGAAAAGGGCATCAATCCCTGGGCCATCGTAATTGCGGTCATCGTGGTCATTGCCGTTCTTATTCTTATATTTGTTCTCATTCCCAAGAGACGTCACTGATCTCATAGGTCAAAGATTATTTTCCAACACAGAAGCGGGCAAAGATACGGGATACTATATCCTCCGTAACTCCCCTTCCGTCAAGGAGGGAAAGCTCTGAAACTGCGCTTTCGCAAAGGGTGCAAACGGCATCCAGAGGATCTCCGAACAAAAGAGATTCACGGGCGTCGCCAAGAAGTGCGATAACGTTTTCCACCGTAGACTTGTGGCGGGCCTCCCAGAGGATAGCGTCCTGTCCCAAGGAGAGCTTATCGGCATTGAAAAGCTCAGCTATGGCGTCGTAAAGCGCATCCTCTCCCTCTTTATATTTTGCAGACATTATTACTGTCTTATCATTTTCAAGAGAAATATTTTCATCTGCGAAAAATCCCTCAGTATCTGATTTATTGATAACGGCGATCTTTGCGCAGTCGATCTCAGAGAGCTCCTTCAGGAGCTCTTTTTCGTCCCACGAGAGCTCTCGCGAGCCGTCAAAGACGGAGATTATAAGCTCCGCCTCTCTCATTGAGGCGCGGGCGCGGTCAACACCGATGCTTTCAACGGTGTCCCCCGTTTCACGGATTCCCGCCGTGTCAGCAAGGCGAAGGGTTATTCCCCCTGCATCCACCGTTTCCCAAAGAGTATCGCGGGTAGTTCCCGCAACGTCTGTAACGATGGCCTTTTCGCTGCCGCAGAGAAGGTTATAAAGCGTGCTCTTTCCGCAGTTGGGAGAGCCGCAGATAACGGTAACAACTCCGTCGGCAACGGCGCTTCCCGTGCGGTAGGTACGGAGAAGTGCGGTAAGGCTGTCGATATTCTCCGAAAGAACGGCTCCTATCTGCTCCTCGCCCTCGTTTCCGATATCCTCCTCGGGATAGTCGATAGCTGCATAAAGCGCTGAAAGCACGTCAAGAAGAGAGCCTCTGATGCCCTCGGTCTTTTCGCTGAGAGAGCCCTTGGCAGCATTTGCGGCAAGACGGCGTCTGCTCTCTGTATCCGCATCTATAAGCCTTCCCACAGCTTCTGCCTCAGTCAGAGAAAGCGTGCCGTTAACGAAGGCTCTTCTTGTAAACTCTCCCGCCTCTGCAGGTACTGCTCCTGCCTTGAATACAGCTTTGAGAACTGCCTGAGTTACGGCAACTCCGCCGTGACAGCTTATTTCAAAGGAGGCCTCTCCCGTAAAGGATGCGCCCTGTTCAAAAAATACGGCAATTCCCGTATCTATGATCTCATCGCCGTCAACGATCTCGCCAAATATTGCGCGGCGGGGATGCTCTGCGGGATCCTTACCCTTTGATCTGAAGCATTTTCCAAGGATCTCAGCGCTTCTGTCTCCGCTTGTGCGGATAACAGCGATTCCTCCCTTACCCTTTGGGGTAGATATTGCCGCAACGGTCTCTCCTATCATAGCAGTTCCTCTCTATCACGATTGCTTTCACTTTATTTTGCACCATAGGCCGAAAAAAGTCAAGGGGGATGCTTCCATCCCCCTGAAATATTATTCTCTTAAAGCTCAACTGTGCTGTCTGCAACAGCATCAACTGCGCTGAGAAGCTCGCCGGAAGCTACGTCGCTTACCTCGGCGCCTCTTTCCTGCTCCTTATGCTTTCCATTGGAGCGACGGCGGCGCTGAACCTTATCCGCACCCTCGTAGCAAACTACGATCTTACGGTTTTCATCGCTGCCTACGGAATGAGTGGAAACGTTTTCAATATCCTGTATCTCAGAGTGAATGATCCTTCTTTCAAAGGGATTCATAGGCTCGAGAACGATATTTCTCTTATACTTGCAGGCCTTAGCCGCAGTTCTTCTTGCAAGGCCGCGGAGAGTTTCCTCTCTCTTTGCGCGGTAATCCTCAATATCAACGATGATTTTAACGAACTCCTTGGAGGAGGAGCCGCCCTTACGGTGTGCGCAAAGGTTTACGAGGTACTGGATAGCATCCAGTGTTTCGCCGTGGTGTCCGATAAGGATACCTGCGCCCTCGCCAACGATCTCGATGTGAGGATATGTGTTTCCGCCGATGCCCGAGGGCTCGCTGCCTGCATACTTTGCTTCGGCATTAACGCCCATATCGCGAAGAAGTGTATTTGCAAAGCTGAGTGCGCACTCAAGCTCCTTCTCGGTTACTTCGATAACCTTAGGCTCCTTAACTACGGGAGCTGCCTTCTGAGCCTTTGCAGGCTTCTCCTGCTTCTTTTCCTCAACTGCAGGCTTTTCTTCCTTTACAGCTGCGGCTTCCTTTGCCTTTTCGGCCTTGGGAGCCTTTTCGTGCTTTTCCTTCTTTTCGCGCTTTTCCTGCTTCTTCTCGGGCTTTTCGGATCTTGCAGGCGCAGGCTTCTCCTGCTTATTCTCCTTAGGCTGCTCATCGCCGCCGCCCTTATTTGTAGTCACTCCGAGACCCTTGATGGAAGCTACGATGCCGGAAAGATCTGTGTCCTCGTCGTCCTCAACATCGTTGATGATGACCTTGATCTTTGCGGGAGATGCTCCGATTCCGAATATACCGCGTCTGGGCATTTCGAGAATATCGAACTGCACGTTATCGCCGTTATACTTGGACTGTGCTTCTGCCATGGCTTCTTCCAGAGTCTTACCCTGAATGATTATTTCTTCTGCCATAAATTCTCCAAAATTTATATTTGATTTTTTGTCCGCAAGACAAGGATACTAAATATCCTCGGAAAACTGTTTTTTACTTTTTCTTTTTGTAGTGTGAGCCCTTATCCTCTTTCATAACGGGGGCATCTGCAGGATCCACGGAGGGATCCATCTTTTCGTCTTCCTCTTCCTTTTTGGGGAGAGCCTCAGCCTTTGCAGGTGCATTGTACTCCTCATCGTCTATATGATGGAGAGAGCGCTTCTTTTCGCCTGTATAAGGAACGGCAGGCGCTGTCTGCTTATTCTTTCTCTTTGTTCCCGCAAGCTCCTTTTCAGCCTTCTTATAATCCTCCTCGGTGAACTTTGGCATAGGCATTATAAGTGAAAGGATGAACTGCTGGAGTGTAGAGGCGATGGAACGGTAGATCCAGTATACACCTACTGCTGCAGGGAGAGAGAATGAGATCCACGCACTCATAAGAGGCATGGAGTACATCATTACCTTCATGGAGCAGCCGTTCTGCTGCTGCTGCATTGTGGGGTCCTGATATGTGAACTTCTTTGAGAGCATATGGCTTACGATCATTGTTACCACGATAAGCACGGGAACGATGAGAAGGGGCCAGAGCTCCTTGAAATTCTCGGCATTGGGATAGGGAGGGTTCAGAGAGAAGTCAAGACCGAAGGCCTTGAACTGAGGAAGAACGGTATCAGCGGTGAGCTTATCGGAGATACCGTATGCAAACTCTTCAAGCTTTTCGCTCGCTCCGCTTTCTCTCCATGCGTTTATCTGGTTGATGACCTCGTACTGAGCTGCACGGGCATTTCCCACGTTCTTTTCGGTGAATTCAGTGACCTTCTCGGTGATGATGTTCTTTGTTGCCGCATCGGAAAGAAGATCGGCATCGTGGAACTTATTGAGCAGAGTAGCGATCTCTTCCTTTGTCAGCCAATACATATGCTGAAGGGGAGCAACGATAACGTTATACAGCGCCATGATGATGGGAAGCTGAATAAGCATAGGGAAGCAGCCGGAAAGGGGGCTGTATCCGTGCTCCTGATAGAGAGCCATTGTCTCTTCCTGCATCTTCTGTCTTGTCTGCTGATCATCACGGCCCGCATACTTCTTACGGATAGCAGCCGCCATAGGGGCGATGCTTGCCTGCTTCAGCATATTCTTATGCTGCTTGATACCGAATATCAAACAAAGAAGTATCTGAATGATAAGGGTAAAGAATATCAGGGCGATAAGATAGTTGTTTCCGGGGCTGAGCCACAGACATGCCTTCATCAGCCAGCCGAAGGGCATAGCTATGATTTCAAATATTTTTCCCATTTTTAGTTTCTTTCGTTTTTTAGTTTTTCTTTTTCCTGTTTCTTTTTGGAACAGGATCGTATCCGCCCCGTGACCACGGATTGCATCTTATGATGCGCCAGGCGCTCAGGGCAAGACCGCAAATTATCCCCCACTCCTCAACAGCTTCTATACAATACTGCGAACAGCTTGGCGTAAATCTGCACGATGGAGGAAGGGCGGGGGAGATAAATTGCCGGTAGAATCTAACCGGCAACAGAACTGCGCTTCTGAGAAGCTTAGCTATTCTGTTCATTTTTGTTTTCAAGCATATCAAGACGGCGGAGACAGTACTGCATGTCACGCATTGCGTCCTGCATTTTGATGACCGTAGCGGATTCTCTTGCCGCAATGACGATAAGATATCCCTTTTTAACGCCTATGCCGGCTTCGATGAGTCTGTACGCTTCGCGAAGGACTCTCTTTGCCCTGTTTCTTTCTACGGCGCCTCCCACTTTCTTTGAGGCTGTGATCCCCACTCTGTTGATAGCTTTCTTTTCGGGGTTTGCTTTTTTCAGATAGTTTGCTTTTTTGTCACGGAGAACGTAAACGCAAAGACTTGCGGCAGCGGCTCTTTTGCCGCCCTGATATGTCTTGCGGTACAAATGATTTTCCTTTATAGCGCAGTTCTTCACGTTAACCTCCGTTTCTTAAAACAAAAACCTCCGATACGATCCGGGTGCGTTCGTAGCGGAGGTAGTCGGTCGTATTAAAGTTTCCTCGAGAGAACTGATCCTCGCAGGTCTTTTTGACCATTGTCGGGCTTTTACAGATACAAAAACTTAGTGAGTAAGTCTTGCTCTGCCCTTTGCGCGACGTCTCTTGAGTACTTTTCTGCCGTCAGCAGTCTTCATTCTCTTTCTGAAGCCGTGCTCCTTCTTTCTCTGGCGCTTTTTGGGCTGATATGTTCTAAGCATATTCGCACCTCCTTACAGGTTTATGGAAAAATTATTATTTTCGTTTTTTGTAGGGACAGGTGTCCCATAACGCATAGGCATCCATTATTATACATACCGTATCCCCTTTTTGTCAAGAGTTTTTTTAAAACAATTTGCTTTTATGGGCATATTATTTCGCAAAAACAGGGATTTTTCGCGTATTTTCTCGTTTTTCGTCTGTTTTTCGCTCGTTTTCTCAGCCTTCAAGACACGAAATACTGTTTTCATTCGCGTATTTTTCGGCCGCGCTTCCCGCAGAGCACTCAATTACAAGCTTTTCGCACTCGTGAAAAGCGTTCTTTCCGATATCCTTAACGGAGTCGGGAATTACTGCTCTCTCAAGGGAGGACATTCCTGCAAAGGCACATTCGCCGATCTTCGTCACGCTTTCGGGGATCACGACAGTGTCGATCTTTTCGCATCCGGTGAAGGCAAAGGAGCCTATTGACTTGATCGTACCCGGAATATCTATCTCCTTAAGCGCCGTACAGCTTGCAAAGGCATAGTTTGATATCTCTGTGAGGCTTTCGGGAATATTGACAGAGGCGAGGCTGTCGCAATCTGCAAATGCGTAAGCATCAAGAAGAGTGAGAGACGCGGGAAGGGTGATGCTGTCAAGCTCGATGCAATGGCAGAAGGCATACTGGCCTATCTTTGTCACGCTTTCGGGAATATTCACCTTTTCGAGCTTTTCGCAGTAGTAAAAGGAGCTTGTTCCAATCTTTTCAAGTCTCTCGTTAAGAGTAACCTCTGTGAGAGCTGTGCAATTGTTAAAGAGAGCATCGGGAAGAGCCTTTACCTTTGCGGGGATCTCTATGCTTTTAAGAGACACGCACTCGCTGAAGGCATATGCTCCTATAGCTTCAAGACTCTTTGGCAGGGTGATCTCTTCCATTGCAGCGCAGGCAACAAAGGCATTTTCGCCGATCTCTGAGAGGCTTTCGGGGAGAGTGATCTTTTTAAGGTTTGCGCAGGCGCCGAATCCGTAGGTATCGATTTTCTCAAGGCCTTCGGGGAGGGTGATCTCATTAAGAGCTGAGCAGTAGTAAAAAGCACCGTCCTCGATGGTCTTTACGCTGTCGGGGATCTTCACCTCGGTAAGGGCTGAGCAGTTAACGAAGGTTCCCTCCTTGATAACGGTGCTGCCCTCGGGGATCTCTATCTTTTTCAGGGATTTTGCGTTCTGGAAGGCATATTCCTCAAAATACTTCACGCTTTCGGGAAGAAGCACGCCCTTAACTGCGGTCCTGTTATAAAAGCAGCTCTTGCCTATGGTGGTTACGGTCTTTCCACCAATGGTCTCGGGGATATTCACGTATTCCTTCTTTCCGAGATAGTAGGAAAGAGTAACTGTGTCGTCCTCATACACGGCGTAGATATAGTCCCCTGAGCGAAGTCCTCTTTTTTCGAGAGGGCTGCCCGCAGGATTCTTTTCTGACGTATTATCGATAATATCCTTTTCAAAAACAGCCTTGTCTGAGAAAAAGCTGTTGTAGAGGATCACACCGCCAACGGAAAGGACGAGAACGGATGCAAGAACTATTGCTGTTGCTATGAGAGCAATTTTCGTCTTTCTTTTTTTCTCAGCATTTCTGAGCTCGATCTTTTCCTGTAGGGTCAGCTTATTATTCTTTTTCGCGTTTTTCTTCTTCATAAATCACCTGCATATAATCCTTATACATTTCTTTTTTCTTTTCTTCTTCCTTTGCCTTTTTGATCACTTCCTTAGGCACGTGCAGGCTGACGATCGAGCTTACGATACAAAGGACAGCGCCTGCCACGGCAATGAGGGCAAAAATAATTGCGGGAACGCCCATGATTTCAAAAAGCAAACTGAACTCAATGCCTTCAGCGGAATATCTCATATACATCATAAGAATTCCAACGATGCCGACGAACACCATAATGGCGCCGGCAAGAAATCTCCAGTCGGACATTGGGGTATGATCAGGCTTTGCTTCCTTTGGGAACATTGCCTTGATCTCATAAAGCTCATCCTTCCCGAAAAGGAGATAGTTTGAGCTCACTCCGAGAAGCTTTGCGATGGCGTTTACCGTGTCCGTATCGGGGGAAGTCTTTCCGCTGATCCACGACTGAAACGTGCCGGCCTCCACCTCAAGCTTTTCTTCAATTTCACTGTATGAAAGGTCTGCTTTTTTTGCAGAATCCTTAAGTCTTTTTCCAAGATCAGTCATAAAAATAATTATTCCTCATAAAATAATTTTCAACTTATTAAGTATACCACAGGATGCTCGGTTTTTCCATAGTTATTTTGTAAATTCTGCGTTGTTGACAATGGGTGAGGAAAGTAGTAAAATATAGTAAAATAACGTACGTATAAAAATAAGGAGAAAAATATTGGATTCAACAGCACTCAGACAGAACAAAATGGGCACTCAGCCCATCGGACGGCTTCTGATCTCTATGTCCGTCCCCATGATGCTGTCCATGCTCGTTCAGGCTCTCTACAACGTTGTAGACAGTATATTCGTTGCCCGCATCAGCGAGGCACAGCTCGAGCTTACGGCAGTTTCCACAGCATTCCCCATTCAGAATCTTATGATCGCCTTTGGTACCGGCATCGGAGTTGGCTTTACCACACTTATTTCAAAAAGCCTTGGTGAGGGCAATCCCAAAAGGGCCGCCCGCGCTGCAGCTCAGGGTATTATGCTTGAGGCTGTAAACTGCCTGATCTTCACACTCATAGGCTTATTTGCAGTCCGCCCCTTTATGGAAAGCCAGACCTCAAATACTCAGATCATTGATTTCGGTGTTGAGTATCTTTCCATCTGCTGTACTCTTTCATTCGGCATTTTCATTCAGATAACCTTTGAAAAGCTCTTGCAGGCAACGGGTAAGACCCTTCACTCAATGGCGGCTCAGGCTGTTGGCGCAATCGTGAACATCGTTCTCGACCCCATTCTTATTTTCGGCCTTATGGGAGCTCCCGAAATGGGCATCAAGGGTGCCGCTGTTGCAACGGTCATCGGTCAGATGTGCTCTGCTGTTGCGGCAATGATCCTTCATTTTACAGTTAACCACGAGATTCGTATCTCCCTTTCCGATTTCAGAATACATAAAAAGCTTATGGGAAAGATACTCATCGTAGGTCTCCCCTCAGTTCTTATGATGGCAATCGGATCTCTTATGACCTACTGCATGAACCGTATCCTCTTTGCTATTCCCAAGGTTGGCGAGACTGCGGCAACCGTTTTCGGAGTTTATTTCAAGCTTCAGTCCTTCCTCATAATGCCAGTTGTAGGCCTTAATAACGGAATGGTTCCCATCATTGCCTTTAACTACGGTGCATTAAATAAGGAAAGAATTATGAAGACCTACCGTCTTGCGGTGTTCATTGCAGTCTGCATAATGCTTGCGGGCCTTCTTCTGTTCCAGGTAGCTCCAGCAGGACTTCTCACAATGTTCGGCGCGGAGAACGATATGATGGATATGGGCGTTACCGCTCTCAGAGTCATCAGCCTGAACTTCGTTTTTGCAGGCTTCTGTATCGTTACGTCCTCCGTGTTCCAGGCGCTGGGCAACGGTATGTTCAGTATGATAGTCTCCTTTGTAAGACAGATCATCGTTCTCGTCCCCGTGGCATACTTCTTCGGTCGCTTTGGCGAGGTATGGCAGGTATGGCTCTCTTTCCCCATTGCGGAATGTGCTTCCGTTGTTCTTTGTATCGTAATGTTCGTTCATCTTTATAAAAAGCATATCAAGCCACTTGATGCGATTCGGGCGAAAATGAATAATGAAGAATGAAAAATGAAAAATTATTGAAGAAAACCGCTTCGGCGGTTTTCTTTTTTATATAAAATTTTATACTGTAGAAAACACCAAATTAGATTGACACAGGTAAAAATATATGCTATTCTGTAGACAGATAGAAGTCGAAAGGAGAGAGTATATGACTGACCTTGGATTTATAATATTTATAATCATTCTTTTGTTCGTATATTTTATTATCCCTTTTACCGTTCTTCTGATAATACTGCCCAAAATAAAAAAAGCAAGAAAAAACTCTAAAGATACTTATAGCTCTATTAACTGTAACCCATCTTCATCGGAACATCTTTATTTTATCGATATGCCCAGACAAGATATCATAGAAATACTTTCGGTTCACGACGTGTATTCCGATTTCAGCCCTGCGGTGATGCAGCTCACCTTGCGTGATTCAAGCTCCGAATCTATTTACCACATTACCATAGAAGAAATCGAAGGCGGATGCATTGTAAAAGCTTTGCTTCTCGGCAGATCATATCGAAATACTTCTCACATGAAGCTCAATTCCTTCTTCAAGGAACGCCTTGGAGCAAAGGGTTATTCACATGAAGAATATTACCGTAATCCATCCCACCCCAAGGAGGAATAAAGGGCTATGGTTAAATGCACAAACTGTAAACGTATAGTATTTGACGATAATGCCAGAACATGCCCTCTTTGCGGTAGTTTGATAGACGGTAAGGTGTTCTGCCCCAAATGTAATTCCAACGATATAAGATTACTCATCATATCCCCAAGCCGATTTGAGATTTTTGTGAGACAGTCATTTTACAAGCACGACATCAATAAAATAGATAAAGATAAGATCAGATACCTATGTAAAAATTGCAATAAAAAATTCAAGCTGAAATAAAATCACTAATGTTTTTATAAACACTTTATAATCCTAACGAAAAAGCTATGCAGACACCGGTCGGTGCACGCATAGCTTTTATTTGATATGTTTTGCTTCATCTGAAAGACCAAGAATATAATCGGCAGAAAGATTATAAAATCGGCAAAGAAGAATGAGCTTTTCTCCCGATATATCCGCTCTTCCCGTTTCTATTTTGCTGTACTGCTGCTGAGTAGTTTTAATGACCTTTGCCACAGTCTCCTGACTGAGGTCTCTGTCCTCTCTGATCTGACGTATTCTGTACATATCTTCCCCTCCGTACCATATATTATTATTTTATATTACATCTTATAGATGTATTGACTTTTACATCTAATAGGTGTATTATGTTTCTGTTCACACCTAAAAGATGTAAGGAGGGCGAAATGGATATTGAAAACAATACAAGCTGGTCGGTATTTTTTAGAAACGTTGCTTTTATAAGAAAGAAAAACGGTCTGGCAAAGAAGGATATGGCAAAGCTTCTGGGCATAGGCGTAGGTAGCCTTACTAAGATCGAGAATGGGGAACTGCCCGAAAGATTAAGCGCAAATATCATTTACCGCATTTATAAAGAATTCGGAATTAAACCATCAGACCAATTTGACAAAATTCTTGAAAACGGTATTTGATGCATAAACGGTTGCTTTAAACTATTTTTGTAAGAAGGAAGGTATATCCTCCTCCCGCAATCTGCTCCCAAACGAAAGCCTCCACCTCTCAGACGCGAAGAAGTTTTGCTTAAATATGAACATTTGTATTTCGCGGCTGTGAGGGGGGGGTGGCATCGGTGCAGGACAAACGAATGTAATGGCTTTTCTATGGCACCGATGACGGAAGGGGTGTATTATCTGCACGATTATAGATTGTTAGTTTTGTTCCAACCCTTCCACCGCCCCGACCAAAAAATCAATAATTTGAAGTTTATATTTCGCGGCGGTCCCCCTCCCCTTCACACGCATCCTTAAAATTAGCTGTATTTTTTGTTTATCTGTGGCGTGAGAAGTGGAGGCACCGATCACTGCCTCTTTCCATCTCCTCCGCTAACCGAAATTTGACACTAAAAAAGGCGCTGTCGCAATAAATGCAACAACGCCTTTTCCTTTTTAAAGTTTCTTTGCTACTTTCTTTTCAAAGAAAGTAGGTCAACTCATTACTTACCTGCAATAGCAGCGAGAGCTTCCTCGATGCCTGCCTTCTGAGCCTTGTATTTTTCAAGCTTTTCCTTCTCAGCGGCAACAACTGCCTCGGGAGCCTTTGCAACGAAGCTTTCGTTTGAAAGCTTGCCCTCAGCTCTCTTGATCTCGCCTTCCATCTTCTTAAGATCGGCAGTAAGACGGGCGCGTTCTGCCTCGAAGTCTACCATATCAGCCATAGGGATATAGATAGCGGCAGAGTCTGTAATGATCTGAACGGCACCCTCTTCTGTGTACTCGCCTACAAGCTCAACCTCAGCGGCGCTTGCAAGCTTCTCAAAGAAGGGATAGCAGTAAGGAGCGAATGCCTCAGTATCCTTGGAAACGATATATACCTTAGCCTTTCTGGAGGGAGGTACGTTCATTTCAGCGCGGCGGGTACGGATAGCGCGGATAGCGTCGATGACCTTATCCATCTGAGCCTTTTCCGCAAAGTCGCGGCACTGGCAGGCTGCAGGATAAGCCTCTACCATTATGCTGCCCTCTGTTCCGGGAAGACCCTGATAGATCTCCTCTGTGATGAAGGGCATAAAGGGATGGAGGAGCTTGAGTGTCTCGCGGAGAACCCACGCGAGTACATTCTGAGCAACCTTCTTACGGTTTTCATCACTACCGTTAAGGGAGGGCTTTGTAAGCTCGATGTACCAGTCGCAGTACATATCCCAGATAAAGTCGTAAAGCGTGGAGAGGGCAATGCCGATCTCGTACTTTTCAAGGTTGTAGTTTACGTTCTGCGCGCAAGCGTTGAACGCAGAAAGGATCCACTTGTCCTCGGGAGCAAGATCTGCTGCATCAGGAAGAACGATCTCTTCAATATCAAGATTCATCATAACGAATCTTGCCGCATTCCAGAGCTTGTTTGCAAAGTTACGTGCTGCCTCGATCTTCTCATCGGAGAATCTCATATCGTTTCCGGGGCTGTTACCTGTTGCAAGAGCAAAGCGGAGAGCGTCTGCGCCGTACTGATCTATGATCTCAAGGGGATCGATACCGTTACCGAGAGACTTTGACATCTTTCTGCCCTGTGCATCACGAACGAGACCGTGAATGAGAACTGTATCAAAGGGAGCCTTGCCTGTATACTCGAGGGCGGAGAATATCATTCTGGATACCCAGAAGGTGATGATATCGTAGCCTGTAACGAGAGTGTTTGTAGGATAGAAATATTCAAGATCCTCTGTATTTTTGGGCCAGCCCATTGTGGAGAAGGGCCAGAGAGCAGAGGAGAACCACGTGTCGAGAGTATCGGGGTCCTGAGTCATATTAGCGCCGCACTTGGGGCACTTGCAGGGAGCGGTGAGTGATACGACAGTTTCGCCGCAGGCCTCGTTATCGCAATAGTATGCGGGAATTCTGTGACCCCACCAAAGCTGACGGGAGATACACCAGTCGCGGATATTCTCCATCCAGTGGAAGTAGTTTTTCTCAAATCTTTCGGGAACGAACTTGATGTCGCCGCCGCGAACTGTGTCGATGGCAGGATCTGCAAGAGGCTCCATCTTAACGAACCACTGCTTTGATACCATAGGCTCGATGACCTGATGGCAACGGTAGCAGGTACCAACGTTATGCGCAAGGGGCTCGATCTCCTTGAGATATCCGCCTGCCTCAAGATCTGCAAGGATAGCCTTGCGGGCCTCAACAGTTGTCATGCCTGCGTACTTTCCGCAATCAAGAACCTCAGGCTCGCCTACAGCCGCAGTGCCGTTTGCAAAGAGCTTGTCAGCCGCCGCCTTATCGTCAGCGCCTGTCATCTTGCCGTCGTATGTGAATACACGAACGAAGGGAAGATCGTGTCTCTGACCTACCTCGTAGTCGTTGGGGTCGTGAGCGGGAGTGATCTTAACTACACCCGTACCCTTTGTCATGTCTGCGTGCTCGTCGCAAACGATGGGGATCTCCTTATTAATAAGGGGAAGGATAACGTGGCATCCGTGAAGGTGAGCGTAGCGGGGGTCGTCAGCGTTGATGGCAACAGCAGTATCTCCCAGCATTGTTTCGGGACGTGTAGTTGCAAGCTCAAGCATCTCGCCTGTTTCCTTTACGGGGTAAAGGATATGGTAGAAGTTGCCGGGCTTATCCTCGTATTCAACCTCTGCATCGGAGATGGAGGTCATACAGGTGGGGCACCAGTTTACCATTCTGTTTCCGCGGTAGATGAGGCCCTTATCATAGAGCTTCATAAATACTGTCTGAACAGCCTCGGAGCATCCTTCGTCAAGAGTAAAGCGCTCGCGGCTCCAGTCGCAGGAGGAGCCAAGCTTCTTGAGCTGCTCAATGATCCTGCCGCCGTACTGGCGCTTCCAGTCCCAGGCGCGTTCAAGGAAGCCGTCACGGCCGATATCGTCCTTTGTGATGCCTTCCTTTCTCATGGCCTCAACGATCTTCGCCTCTGTTGCGATGGAAGCGTGGTCTGTACCGGGGAGCCAGAGAGTGGAATAGCCCTGCATTCTCTTGTGGCGGATAAGGATATCCTGAAGAGTATTGTCAAGGGCGTGACCCATATGAAGCTGACCTGTGATGTTTGGAGGGGGAATAACTATAGAATAATGGGGCTTTGTTTTGTCAACTTCGGGTGTGAAGTGACCTGCTTCGCACCAGGAAGCGTATATCCTGTCCTCAAAGGAGGCAGGATCATAGGTTTTCGTAAGTTCCTTTTTCATTTTTATATCCTTTCGATGTGATTTTAAATAAAAAAGCGTCCTGACAAAAAGTCAGGACGCAAGTAGCGCGGTACCACCTGAATTCGCCGAGAAGGCGCACTCTCAAAGAAACACAAAAAGTATTTCCCATTTCTTAACGCGAAATACACGGCAAAAGCTACTGAGGAAACCCCGTTCACCCCTGCGGCTCCGAAACTACCTTCCACTGCTGTACCGTACGGCATCTCACCACCGCCGCTCTCTTTGACGACCATCACAGCTTACTCTTTTTCTTCTCAGCCTTTAGGTCATCATTTTAGCACATAAATCAAACCTTGTCAAGAAATTTTTCATTATTTCGGTTTTTCTCAAAACAAACCAATTTATTGCAAACTATTTTGTTCCGCAACGTACTAAAAATATAATCAGGTACAAAAAATCCCCCGAGCAGTGCTCGGGGGAAATTTTATTGAATACTTAAGATTACTTCGTGGGGAAGTAGAGGTTCATAAGCATCTGGAGAAGGAGGTTTGCGTCAACACCGTTAACACCGTTTTCAGCGTTGATATCAGCTGCTGCAGTTGTACCAACAGCACCTGCGAGAACCTGCTTCATCATGTTGGAGTCCTTACCGTTGATAGTACCGTCAACTACGAGGTCACCGATACCAACGTACTCAGCGTCAAGTGTTACGTCCTTCGCGGGCATTGTGAAGGATGTAGCAGCTGCTGTAGCGTCTGCAAGAACGTCTGCATCGCCTGTCCAAGCTGTGAAACGGTAGCTGATACCGCCCTCAGCGTAGAACTCTGCTACGATCTCAACTGTATCGCCTGCAGCGTACTCTGTAGCAACACCGTTAACCGTTACTGTGTACTTGTCAGCGGGCTCAGGGCCGGGGCCGGGTACAGGAGAAGGAGTAGGCTCGAACTCGGGAACTCTCTGGTTAGCAAGACCAGCGGAACCGATCTCGATATCCTTAACTGCCATATCGATATCAAAACGTCTGATGATCGGAATAGCGTTGCCGGGAGTATGGAGATGATAATCGGATGCAGATGCAACGATCTCGTCATCCCAGAAGAGCATTGCTGTATCTGTGTTGTTATCAAAGAAGAATACGTACTCGTGCCATACGTTCTCAGCGATCTGCTCAGGTGTTGCCTTTGTGATGCAGAGAGCTACGTCCTCAAGATCTTCAAGAGTAACATACTTGCCCTGAGGAGTCTGGAAGATTGCGAAGTAGTACTCGCCGCCAACTCTTACGAGACCTGCACCGAAGCCTACTGCATTCTCACCACCGAACTGCTGACCGAAGAAGGGGTTGTATGCAAGACCCTCAGCAATTTCATCATCAATTGCAGGATCAAGGCAAAGTGTTTCAATGTATACGTCCATCTTCTCTGTGAAGGAAGAATAGTTGAGAGAATCTGCATCGAAGTATGTACCTGTCTGAGATACCTCGATATCAGCTACTGCGTAGCCGAACTTTTCTGTATCATAGGAGCACTTAGCACTTCCGTCAGGATTCCAGAGAACCTGCTTTCTGGGGTCGCCTTCCTCATAGTACTTACCTGTCTCAGGGTCGATCTCTTCCCACTGAGATGTGAAGCCGGAGTTAAGACCCTGGTCGTGGATCTTAGCATCGTCTGTGTAGAAGTCCCATCTTACCTCAGACTCGTTCTTGCCGATAGTCTTTGTGAATGTGTCGCCACATACTTTACACATACCGGAGATGGAGCCTTCCTTGGAGCCGCCGGGAAGGGACTCGCCGTAGAATGCATACTTATGACCTGCGATGAAGCCCTTTTCGTAGCCGCACTTTGTGCACTTAACGGGATCAAGACATGTAGCCTCTGCGAACTCATGGTCGCAAACTGCAAGCTCAGCACCCTCTGCCTCAAGAACGAGAGCATTGGAACCGCCGCAGAGCTTAGGATTGTTGTGTGTGTAGTAGCCGCAGAGACCGGAACCCCACTCAAGGTAGGAGTTGAATCCGCTTCCGCCGGATGCATGGTTGAAGAGAACTGTGGAGATACCGAGAACATCGTTTGCCTCAGGAGCATAATCCTGACCCTGGATCTCGATAATATCCCAGGGAACAGCGATCTCATATACTGTGTTTGTGATAGGCTCTTCCCATGTACCTGCGATCTGTGTGGGGAGACAGGAAGCCCAGATATACTGAGACTCTTCAAGGTCGCCTACGTAGGAAGCATCAGCGCAGTGCCAAATAGTTGTCTCTGTTACTGTGCCGTCTTCATTTTCGATAGGCTCGCCGTCCTCAGGGAAGTATCTGAGGGATGCGTCACAGATATCTGTGTAACCGCCGCCTGTGTGGTGAGAAATAATGAAGTTACCGAGAGTGGAATGGCTCTCCTGACCGTAGCCTGTGTACTCGGTAACATCGTCAGACCAAGGATATGTACAGTTAAGAGTGTTATCTGTATCGCCGTGGATCTCCTTGTCATAGGGGAAGGAGTCTACTGTAGCATCGTAGCCCTTACCGCCTGCAATAGCGTTAGGACCGTTGGGGTCTACACGGAACTGGAAAGCGTCGCCGTCCCAGTTGCCGCCTACTGCGGAGTTACCGATGTTAAGAATACCGTCAACGTCGACAGTCTCAACTGCAAGGTAGAGATAATCCTCGTCCCACATGAAACGGATATCATAGGAAAGTCCTTCATCGGGGTCAAGTCTTGTTCTCTTGCCGTTTGCGTCAGCAGCAGAGTAAACAAAATAGTAGAAGCTGTTTTCAGCAGAGGGAACCTCGAAGAGGGGGTTGAGTGTGTAGCTGTCACCTGCGTTCTCGGGAGCATACTTGCTGGAGATGTGGTAAACAACGTCTGTCCACTCGCCGTCCTCAATGATACCGTCAAGGTCAATAACGCCCTTGGAAGCATCACCGTCTTTGATGGTCATAGGATCGCCGGGCACGATACCGTCTGCAAATGTACCGTAAAGCTCGGTATAATCGAGCTGACCGCCGAAGTACTCAGCAGAGATCTTAACGTTATTAGCGTCAAGAATGTCATCAGTAGCAGCAGGTGTGATCACCATTGCGCACAGAAGCATTGCCGCTACCAATACGAGAGAAATGATTTTTCTCATTTTGTCCTCCTAAAAATAAATATTAGCATATTTGGGCAATATGCCATCCTAAGTGCATTATATCATTTTGATTTGGTAATTTCAACTACTAATTGAGAAATCATTACCCTTTTTTTCGCAAATTACATCAAATTGTGAATTGTGACGATTTTATTTTATTGAATTGTGCAAAATCAACTAACGACGTTCAAGCTACAGTCCACGGTAGGAAAGATCCGTGATTATTTTCTTATAGACCTCCGTAATATCCGAAATTCCCTCTCCCGCCCTTTTCGAAAGAGGGCGCCTTCTCATATCAACCTCATCACAGTGTGAAATACCACGTCTGCCGACTGAGCGGACAACTCCTCTGAATTCTCCCCATTTTACCCTGTCGGGTGTGAGAAGCCCGTCGTTTTCGCCCTCCGCAGCGCTGACAAACAAGCTTGTAAAGAACATAAACATATCGGAGCTCGCTCTTTTCATAACAAAAGCATAGCTCTGATAATAGACACAGTCACCATCGGGACAGCGCTCATTGAACTTTTCAGCCTCCGCCGTTGTAAACGACCTCAGAACCTTATAGGTAGCAGGTCTTTTATCTCCGAGGATGCGAAACCATACATCTGCAAAAAAGCATCCCGTTTTCATTATAAAAGCAGGTATCTTCATAAGCTTATCCATAGTTACGGAGCCGTGATGTGGCGTTGCGAGAGTAGTAAGTGAAGCTACCTTATCCCCCATGCCGAGAGCTGATATTGCATATCTCGAGTCAAGCCCGCCCTTTGAATGGGCGATTATATTTACTTTTTCTACGTTTTCGTTCTTTATTATTTCATCGATCCTTGCTGCAATTATTGCGGCGTTTGTTTCTATGCTCCCGTTGCTGTCCTGGCCGCCGTAATATATCCTGCAGCCCATTTCTTCCAGCACCCTCGGGATCCTTCCCCAGTAATTGATCCTTTTATGATCCCGAAATCCCATTCCGTGGACCATTAGCACGGGATATTTAAGCTCTACCTTATCCATCTGTATCTCTCCGTTTATATGTTTACAAAATCTGTCTTGACATCACTTTGCATTTGCTTTATATATTAAAGGTAATATAATTATACTTTACCGGTGTCAGCTTGTCAACTGCACAAAAGGAGTACATAAATGGAATACAGAAAGCTTCCGCGGGGAAATGACAACGAAAGATTTTCCGTTCTTGGCCTTGGAATGGGCGGAATACAAAACACCCCGGCAGATGAGATCGAAGAAATAATCAAAAAAGCGATCGAGCACGGCATAAACTTTTTCGATCTTTGCGCCGCGGGATGTGTTTACGAGCCCTTTGGACGCGCCATAAAGGGACAGAGAGAAAAGGTATTTCTCCAGTGCCATTTCGGAGCAGTTTACGATGAAAACGGGGAATACGGCTGGTGCCGCGATTTTGAAACTATCAAAAGAACCTTTTTCTGGGAGCTTGAAAAGCTTGGAACGGATTATGCGGATTTCGGATTTCTTCACTGCGTTGACACCCACGAGGACGTTGACGAGCTTTTGAATATGGGGCTTGTTGACTATCTCCGAAAGCTCAAATGTGAAGGAAGGATCCGTCATATGGGCTTCTCCTCCCACACTCCCGACGTAGCTGAACGCCTTATCGACATGGGCGACTTTGACATGATGATGTTTTCAATAAACCCTGCCTACGACTTTGAAAAGGGCGACGAGTACGGCATCGGATCCGTAGGTGAGCGGGCAAGGCTTTTCAAAAAATGTGAGGAAATGGGTATCGGCATCAGCGTTATGAAGCCTTTCTTTGCAGGCCAGCTCCTTTCTGCCGATCAATCCCCCTTTAAGGTTGCCCTTACCCACGCTCAGTGCCTCCAGTATGCCATTGACCGCCCAGCAGTTCTTACGGCAGTTCCCGGAGTACAGACCCTTGAACATCTTGACACTCTTCTCGCCTTTTTGAATTCCACCGAGGAGGAAAGGGATTATTCTCTCATAAATAATCTGGATCTGGGAAAGGTAGCAGGCACCTGCGTTTACTGCAACCACTGTCAGCCCTGCCCCTGCGGTCTTGACGTAGGACTTATAAACAAATACTACGACCTTGCCCTTGCGGGAGACGCCATTGCAAGGGGACACTACGAAAAGCTCTCCGTAAAGGCTGATGCCTGCATGGCCTGCGGCCACTGCGAAAGCCGCTGTCCCTTCGGAGTTCGGCAGGAATCAAGAATGAAGGAAATTGCAAGCTATTTTGAAAGGTGATCGACATATGAACATTCTCAGAACAAAAACAGAGCGCCTTACGGTTACGGGTATGCTTATTGCGGTAGGAATCATCCTCCCCTTTGCTACAAGCCACGGCTTTGGTCTTCCCGGAAACGTGCTTCTCCCCATGCACATCCCCGTATTTATCTGCGGTCTTCTTTGCGGCCCTCTTTTCGGCACTGCTGCAGGCATCCTTCTTCCCCTTCTCAACTGCATACTTACGGGAATGCCCGCACCCTACCCCAATATGCCCCTTATGATATGCGAGCTTTGCGTTTACGGTCTTATATCGGGTCTTCTCTTTTGCAAGACCCCTCTCGGGAAAAGGAAGATCGGAGTATACGTGTCTCTCCTCAGCGCTATGATATGCGGACGTGCGGCATACGGCCTCGCATTTCACGCTTTTCTCCTTTTTGACGGCGACCTGAAGGCAGCAAGCGTTCTGGGCGCGCTTATCACGGGTCTTCCCGGAATCGTGATCCAGCTCCTCCTTGTTCCCGGAGTTGTATTCGCCGTTGAAAGATTCCTCGGCAGAACCGAAAGAAGCGCCGTTGAATCTGCTAAAAATCTTATCACCCGCGAAAAAGCTACCTGCATAATCATTAAGGACGGAAAGATCGTCACCATCGAAGAGGGCAGAGGTATCTCCCCCGTTATCGCAATGTATGAGCAGGATATGCTGAAGGACAGCGTTATCGTTGACAAGATCATCGGAAAGGCCGCGGCAATGATACTGGTTCTCGGCGGCGTAAAATACTGCTACGGTCTGACAATGAGCCGCGATGCAGTTGAATTTCTTAAAAAGAACGGGGTTACTGTAAAATACGATAAATGCACAGACTATATAGTCAACAGAAACGGTGACGGCCCCTGCCCCATGGAGCAAACTGTTAAAGATATCACCTCTCCCAAGGAAGCTCTCGCAGCTCTTAAGGCCAAAATTGAAGAACTGAAAGCAAAAAACAACTAGCATAAAAAGAGCTGACATCGGGCTGTCGAAAAGGATGCAGAAGCCGTGAATTGTCCGTCGTCGGCGTACAAAGGTACGACAGAGGGACAATTCGCGGCTAAAAAGCCGCATTTATCAATGAAATCCGCCGAAATAATCGGCGGATTTCTA
>JAFQDC010000077.1 GCA_017416205.1 Clostridia bacterium
ATGCCTTCCCCCTTGGGGGAAGGGGGACCACATAGTGGTGGATGAGGGGTAGGCAACTTGTTGCCGTTAAATAGCGATGATCTCAAGAATAACGCCGCCTTGCGGCTACCCCTCACCACCCGCCTCCTGCAGGAGCCTCCCCCCAGGGGGAAGCCTTACTTGGGTCTTTGCTTTAGCAAAGACAGAGCGGACACGTAAACTTCAAATTTCGTTCTGCGTTACGTCCGCGGAGGGGGCCATTGGTGCAAGCCGTTCCCCTACGGGTCTGCGTAAAAATAACGTTTTTTGCAGGGCCTTTATCTTCGATCACGGCTTTTGGTATTCTCTTTTTTATCGGTCAACCTTTCACCCGCGGCACTTTTTTACGGCGCGGTGCCAGCCTGCAAGGAGCTCTTCCCTTTCTTCCTTTTCAATGGCAGGGGAAAATACTCTCGCGCCGTCTCCCATTGAAAGGGAAAGAAGCTCAGCGCGATCCTTCCAGAATCCTACGGCAAGGCCTGCAAGGAATGCAGCGCCGAGGGCAGTTGTCTCAACGGAGGCAGGGCGGATAACGTCGATGCCCGCAACATCCGACTGAAACTTCATAAGGAAATTATTTGCCGACGCTCCTCCGTCTGCTCTGAGAGAATCAATTTTCCTGCCAAGGTCCTTTTCCATACTGAAAAGCACGTCGCAGGACTGATACGCTATGGATTCAAGGGCGGCACGCACGATATGGGCTCTTCCCGTGCCTCTCGTAAGGCCCGTTATTATTCCTCTTGCCTCCTGATCCCAGTAAGGCGCGCCCATTCCCGTAAAGGCGGGAACGAAATAGCAGCCGTTTGTGTCGGGGACTCTTTTGGCTACCGTCTCGCTTTCCGCCGATGAGGATATAAGCTTCATCTCGTCACGAAGCCACTGTACCACAGCTCCCGCAACAAATACGCTTCCCTCAAGGGCGTACACGGGCGCCTCTCCCTCTATCTGCCACGCCACGGTGGAAACAAGTCCGCTCTCAGATCTGAGAGGACTGTCTCCCGTATTCATAAGCATAAAGCATCCCGTGCCGTAGGTGTTCTTCACGTCGCCCAGAGAAAAGGCGCACTGACCGAACAGCGCCGCCTGCTGGTCGCCTGCCGCGCCCGAAACGGGGATGGGCGCTCCGAGAAGCTCGGGCACCGTCTCGCCGTACACACAGGACGAGGGCTTCACCTCGGGAAGCATGGACATGGGGATATCAAGAAGGCGGCAAAGCTCAGAGTCCCACTCCATGGTATTTATATTAAAAAGCATTGTTCTCGAAGCGTTTGAAACGTCCGTTACGTGGGCAGCGCCCCCCGTAAGATTCCAGATAAGCCAGGAGTCCACGGTGCCAAAGCAAAGCTCCCCCGCCGCAGCTCTCTCCCGCGCGCCCTCCACGTTGTCAAGGATCCACTTGATCTTCGCTCCCGAAAAATAGGCATCGGGAACAAGACCCGTCTTCTCACGGATCAGGTCTGCGTAGCCGTCCTCTTTTAATTTATCGCATATTTTCGCAGTTCTGCGGCACTGCCACACTATTGCGTTGCAGATAGGCTTTCCCGTTTTTCTGTCCCACACAACGGTGGTCTCCCGCTGATTCGTGATGCCGATTGCGGCGATCTCCCCTGCAGTGCAGCCGCAGTTTGCCATAGCCTCCCGTGCCGCCGCCATCTGCATACGCAAGATCTCCTCGCTGTCGTGCTCCACCCAGCCGGGACGGGGGAATATCTGAGTAAACTCGTGCTGACCTACGCCGCGTATCCTTCCCTTTTTATCCATTACAAGGCAGCGGACGCTTGTTGTGCCCGCATCAAATGCAAGAATATATTTTTTCATTATTAACTCCTATCAATCGCCAAAGAGGCGAAAAAGCATTGTACTATAGGCTCCCTCCGGGAGGGAGGTGGATTTTTGCGGAACATATAATGTGCCGCAAAAAGACGGAAGGAGCCTGCGTAACGGAAAGTTTGCAGTTGCTTTATGTTACGCAATTCTCCCCCAGTCGCGGTCATGCCGCGACAGCCCCCTCCCGGAGGGGGCCATATTTCGCAAATCATACTAAATGATACAATTTCAAATCAACTTCTCAATAAAGTTCAGTATATCCAAGTAAGGAGCTTCTTTTCCCTTTTCGTTAAGTATCTCGTGGCGCATACCGCCGTAAAGCTTCACCGTCACATCCGAAAGTCCCGTCTCGGACAGAACCTTTGCGCAGGCTGCAGGACCTGCGCCGTAAGCGCCCACGGGATCTTCTTCTCCCGCAACCACGAAAACGGGAAGCTCCTTTCGTATCTTGTCAAAGTCCCGCTTCTTTTCAAGGGCATATATGGTGTCGTAAAGGACTCCGAAGCCTCCCGCGGAAAAGGTATATGAGCAGAAGGGGTCATTATCGTATTTCTTCACTACCTCTCTGTCAGAGGATATCCAGGCGTGTATCCCCTCTTTTTTCGGGAATCGCTTGTTATATCCTGCAAAGGATATATCAGTCAAGATCTTTGAGGGATGAGCTTCACCCTTTATTTTTGAAATGAGAGTTGCAAGAAGCTTTCCCATTGACAAAACGGGGATGGGCATACTGCCCGTTCCCATAATGCAGGCGCCGTCAACGTGAGATGAATACTGAGTCAGATATCTTCTCACAACAAAGGATCCCATGCTGTGACCCAGAATAAATTTTTTAACACCCAAAAATTCCTTTTCAATATGCTCAGTCACCCTGAAAGCGCATCGGACAAGAAGCTCGGACCCACCCTTTCTCGGGATCACTCCGAGAGAGGCGGAATCCACGGCAGTCTTTCCGTGGCCGGGGTGATCGTGACCAACTACGGCAATTCCCTGACTGCAAAGAAAACGGGCAAAGGGATCGTAGCGGTCTATATACTCGATCATTCCGTGAACTATCTGAAGAACTGCGCGCACCTCTCCCTCGGGGCGCCATTCTATAAGGTGGATATTTTCATTTTCAAAGGGGATATAAAAATCTTTCTTCATCCTGTCACCTCATAACAGCTTTATTATACCATTATATCATCTAATGCGCAGTTTTTCAACACATACGCGTCTTCTACCTTATGTCTTTACAAATCGCTTTATTTATGTTATAATATTTTTGTATGCAATTATTTATCTGAATTACGAAAGGAGGGCAATTATGAAAAAGAATGCCTTTTCGGCTCTTGAATATATACTTTCTTTTCTGCTGCTCGTCCTTAATCTTATAAATTATGAATCAAGAATAAACAGCATTCTGTTCCTTATGGCAGGAACCGCTCTCTTTTCTTCTTTATTCTTCGTTTGCTTTAAAAAATCGGAAAGCTTTCTTGCAGCCTGCATGATGATGCTTTGCCACACCTGGCAAATATCGTGGATCAATATATTCGGTGCACCTATAACGTCACTGCAGCTGCCTTGGTTCTATCTTATCGGTCTTTTACTTGCGCTGTTTACCCTGGCAAAACTGAAGTCGCTATATTCAAAGCCCGTAAACGCGTTTTTCCTTGCACTCGTGGTCTTCGTTCTGATTATTTCCACCTTCCCGTTTTTTACGTCTCCCTCAAAATCAGAGGCGCTGAAGGATTATATAATGATCCTGTTTTATATAGTCCTCGTTTTTGTTGCCTTTCTTTTTTCAAACTCCGTATCTCTTGAAGCAAGAGAGCACATTCTGAGCGCTTACTCCTGGTGCGTGTTCATATCCTGCTTCTTCATAATTTTCCAGACAGTTGCATATCAGTTCTTCGGCATTTCTCTGTTCTATCAGTCTGAGGGATACTATTTCGGCAAGGCTACCTTCACGTCGGGCCTTCTTATGGGAGATCTGAGCAGCGCTTCAATAATGCTGGGAAGCGCCGTGTTTATAGCTGTTGTCAGAATTGAGAAAAAACAACGGATACTGCTGAACAGCCTCCAGCTTGTCGTTACCGTCATCGGCCTTGCGCTCACAAGCCGAAGGACCGGAGCACTCACCCTTGTGCTGGTCCTCTCCCTTTACGCCATCACTCACTACAAGTCAGCCTTCAAAAAAATAGCCGCTCTGATCTTGTTCTCCATAGTGACGATGATCATGGGATACTACCTGCTGTTCTCCCGTTCCATTGACAGTATTTCAACTCTGTTTTATGAAAACAACCGTATGTCCAATTATATCAACGTTTTGCAGACCATACTCACCCACCCCTTCGGCGTCGGTTACGACGACACCTACGCCAGAACCTTTATGGCCGACAACGTTGCTCCCCACAATACTTTTCTTCGCTGGATGTTAATGGGAGGCCCCATTTTTTCCATTGCCCTTATGGCGATCCCCCTGTACACCCTTGTTTGCGCATTCAAAAAGAAGCTGACATGCGAATTCTGGATAATTCTTTATGCATTGCTTGCTTCAAACTTTATTCCCGACCTTTTGACAGCAAAATTCTTCGTTATCCCCTGTATGTGCGCTTTGCTGGTATTCAAGACACCTGAAAAAAGCTCACGTTCCAAGCTGCTCAATGGGCGCAGATAGCTTTTGATACTTACAACTATGAAAAGAGCATCCCCGATCTTTATCGGAGATGCTCTTTTTCATTTTTCTTTGAAAACAGCTCGGTCGGTCTGAAGAAAAGCTCGTGAAGCCGAAGCTTTTTCAAAAGGATTGCCAATGCCAACGGTACTGCCGTTGCTATGACTGTTCCCAGAATCAGCATAACAAGGCAATTCTGAACGCCTGCTTTGAACAGAATCACTCTGCAGCCCGCGGTTATGATACAGTGAGTAACGTATATTTCAAGAGAATACTTTCCCATAAAGCACAGAAATCTGCTGTTATTCAGATATGAAAGCTTATAAAAAAGATTAAAGAAGAAAAGACCTGCAGCTGCGGGCACAAGAACGTCAGATACCATCGGAATATAGGGAATATCGAAAACGGTATCTACAAATATCAGGGTTACGGCCGCCACAGAAAGAAGTATCATTGCCCATGCAGAATCCGCGATCATAGCCTTCACCTTTGCAAAATATATTCCGAGATAGAATAAAAGCATATGAACAAGAAGGATCCTCAGAGGGATGACTATGTCAATATCCAAGGGATTGCCAAGAGCACTCAATACGGCAACGATGATGAGCTTTGCGGTCTCCGGAAGCTTAACTTTTTCAAAAGCGTAAAACACTACGTAATAGAAAACAAGCACGAAGGTAAACCAATAGGGAGACATTGGACGAATGGGCATCAGCAAAAGGTCGGCAAGGGAGACCTTTGTGTTCGTTACCGACGAGAACACAAATTGTATAGTCCACTGGACCGTGCTGAAAAGGAAATACACGTATATGCTGTTCAAAAGCTGATTCTTATAGCGGTAGGCGCGCTCCTCTCGATTTTTGCAATATGCAAGATAAAAGGTATATCCCGATACTATCCAAAACAGAGGCATATGAAACGAGTATATGAATCGCTCAAGCGCCTCAAGCCAAACGCCCGATTCCTTAAACATCCCCGCAGTGGTTATGCCGAGAGCCATATGCCCGAGAACAACGAGGATTATGGCAAAGCCCTTGGCACTGTCAAGCCATCCTATACGCTTTGTATTATTCATAGGCTCCTCCAGATGGTTTAAGATAAAGCAAAAAACCGCATTCTTTCGAATGCGGTTTTTCTTGGTGACCCGTGGGGGAATCGAACCCCCGTTTCCAGCGTGAGAGGCTAGCGTCTTGACCGCTTGACCAACGGGCCTCACGACTTGCTTATTATATCACGCACTTTTCAAAAATGCAATACCTTTTTTCAAAAAAATTCGATTTTTTTTATTTTTTTGAAATTTCACCGAAAATCGACTTTTTTGTGGCAAAAAATGTAGCTTTATGCCTATTAAATCCCCAATGATATGCAAATGTTCTTCAAATTTTAGTTTATGGGAGAATTGCTATGTGGGGGACTTTTTGAGAAAAGTCCCCCACCACTTCCTAAAACATAGTCGACTATCATCGGTTCGATACACTCACCTCGATACTCTCCTTGTTTTAGTTACGTCGTTGAAAAAACGATACTCAATCGTTTTTTCTGCCTCCTCCCCCAAAAACTTTCGAAAAATTGGTATGCATAAAGCTTGCAGGCAAAAGGTTGCAGTACAAGGTACTGCGGCGCTGCGCGCCCCCTCTGCAAGAAAAAGACTTCAAAAATGAACGAGCTCATTTTTGAAGTCTTTTTCTTTAGCAGAGGCTTTTGCCTTTGATTCTCTTTGTCAGGTTGAAGTTTTTTGCGGAGCTTTTTTACAAAAAAGCGAC
>JAFQDC010000078.1 GCA_017416205.1 Clostridia bacterium
GTCGAAAAAGGCGCAGAACAAAAGCCGCAAAAAATATAGTATTTAGTCAAGTGAAAAACGCAGTAAAAAAGTAGAAATCCGCCGATTATTTCGGCGGATATCATTGTTAAATGCGGCTTTTTAGCCGCGAATTGTCCCTCTGTCGTACCTTTGTACGCCGACGACGGACAATTCACGGCTTCTGCATCCTTTTCGACAGCCCGATGTCAGCTTGTCGATACCTTTATCGACAAGCTGAAAAAGACCGCGGTTGCGGTCTTTTTGTTATTTGCGTTTTTTTCTTTTGATCACAATAATCACAGATGCTACTGCTGCACTTACAAGGAGAACTCCGAGAGCAATAGAGCCAAAGAATATGTATGTGTAAGAATTTGCTCCGGACAAAAGCTTTGCGGGATTATAGCTTTCGTATACGATCTTTCTACCGTCGGGCAGAGCATATTTTGAGTCAACGTCTCCGCCTACGTGACTGATATACATTGCAATGGCATACCATTCCTTCAAAGGAGCTCCGGTTCCTCTTTCATTTACAATATATTTACTGTAGTCGCCATCCTCAATTACGTTTCCGTTATGATCTCTTGGAACTATGGATATCACTCCGCCGGATGCATTTGTTGCACTTCTCAGCATTTGTACACAGTACATTCCCGTTACAACGCTATAGAGATTGTTATCCTCTATATCAGCAAGTGTTCCGTCATCCTGTCTGAGCTTTGCGTAGTCTACTTTGTTAAAAGCAACCCTTGCGGTATTGAATGAATACTCAGCACCCGAAATAAAAAGCTGTGCTCCGGTCATCAAGGGCTGTACGGAAGCATCCATTTCAAAAACCTCAAGAAGATCCTCGCCCGTAAGATATATCCTTACAAGCTCCCCCTCCGTTCCGATACCTACGGGGGAGGTATTAAAAACGTCATATACTGTTACAGGTCCGATCGGTATTGAATCACGTATTACGCCTGATGCAGTCAGCGCAATATCTACTTTTTCTGAAAGCTCCTTTTCAGCCATCCATTTGTAGGCATCTGAAAACAGATTACCGAGAGTTGATTCATGCTGTGTGGCACTTGCCTCATCAGACGTATCAAAGAGAGTCCCTTCATTGATGCAGAGGACCGTGTCAAACGTCATATTAAAGCCAGAAAGATATTCCTCTTCGATCTCAGACTTATATGCTTCTACAAGCGTTTCTATTTCACCGTTTTCCTTTATATATCCCCCGATAGGAATAACTGAATAGCTTTTCAGCTTTACGTTGCCATTCGTTTCATATCCAAGGGTAATGCTTCCCACTGCCTCTCCGTACTCTCCGCAGGACACTATATAAGTATCGTTTACTTTTACGGGAGTTGCAAGTGTGGAATGACTATGGGCAGAGACGATAATATCGATTCCGTCCACCTTCTTGGCAAGCTCATAATCCTCACCCTTACGCTTTGTTGTACCGCTATGGGAAAGACATATGACAAAAGGCTCTGCTCCGTATTTTTCAAGGCATTCGGCAGTTGCTTTTTCTATTGTCGATCTTGCAGCTTCGTGGGGATCGAGATATTCCATTTCAGAGGCAGGCGTGCAATCTCTTGCATCCTCTCCGAATACTCCGAAAACTGCAAAATAATTACCGCCACGTTCTATAAGTATATAATCACGAACACCGTAGCTGTCAAAAGCGTCTTTTATACTTTTATCGGTATTTTCCGGTAGAACGTAATTTGATTCAACGATCGCAGGCACGTATTCTCCGCTGTTTTTTGCAGAGGTGAGCATTGACGCAAGACCCGTAAGGTAATAATCAAACTCGTGGTTTCCAAAGGTCGTGGCATCATATCCGAGAGCACCCATAGCACGAAGTTCATATGCCTTTCCGGAAAAGCCCGTTTGAAAAAGGCTTCCCATTGAAAAATCGCCTCCGTCAAGAAGCAAGGCGTCGGGGTGCTTTTGCTTTTGTTCATCAATTACGGTCTTGATACGCGCAAGACCGCCGTACTCTGTGCCGTCCGCATTTTTCGACGGCATAAGATGAGAATGTATATCATGTGTAAATATTACTGATATCTCCGTCTCTTTTTCATTATCTGCCGCAATGACCTGAGAAGGTAGAATCAATATAAGACACAGGAGGGCGCACAGTACGCCTTTTATGATCTTTTTCATTTATACTGTTGTTCGTCCTTATTTTATAAATTATAAATCATTCTATCACGCAATTATATCTTTTTCAATAAAAACACGAGAAAAACTTTGGCATACTTAATGTTATCAGCGTGACATAAGCTCTTTTTCTATAAGAGATACCATAATATTCGTATTAAGCATCATCGCATCGATTGGATATGCCTCCACGATTTTTCCGTGATAAAACTTGTTTTTGAAATACTCTACCGCATCGTCATGAGTCTTTCCGCTTTCGAGAAGCGTTATTATCTCCTGACAGGTCTCCTCTGCCGACCTTTTTGCTTCGTCAAGATAAAATGCCGCTGTGTCACGGTCGATCACTCCCATATGAGGAACAAGCATTTTATCTATATCAATGGTACGTGCCCGCTCGATTGACTTAAGAGTCATATCATATCCCACGAGATAGGAGGGCACTACGGTGCTTTCGCCATCAAAAACTCCTATGGTCTCTGTGGAAAGAAGCAGCTTTGCTTCTTCAAGATAATAGGCAACGGAGCATTTTGTATGGCCGGGCAAAGCAATTACCCTGAAGGTCATATCCTTACATTTCACGATTTCTCCATCGTTTACCGTAACGTCTGCGCAGAGCTCGTCTATAAGATCCTCATAATCAAAAGCACCGCATTTCGTTGCAAATTTACGGTCAAGATCTCTCATTACAGCTCTTGCCGAAGGCTTTGCAAATATTTTTCCGGCATACTCTCCCGCTACTATCTTGCAATCGGGATAGTATTTTTTAATATATGGCGCTCCAAGAACGTGATCATAATGAGAATGGGTAAGCAGTATCATATCAAGAGGCTTATCCAAAAGTTTTGCTCTTATATTCTGAGCTATCTGCTCTCCTGTAAATGCAAAGCCTGTATCACAAAGAACAGCTCCCGTTTCGCTCTCTATAAGGAAAGCGCTGTCTCCGGGATTTGCCTTTACGTTAGTTACGGTAATATTCATAATGATCTCCTTCAAGTGATTATTTCATGACCGTTATCAATTATATAACAAAATCCCATTGTTTTCAATAAGTTACAGTTGAACTTTTATACTATGCATGATATAATCAAAACCTAATTTGTTTTAAGGGAAATTCTAATATGAACTACAGAAAAGATAAATACGGAAATGATATCTCCATACTGGGATTCGGCTGTATGAGATTTCCGAACAAGGTGGGTATCACAGACGCAAAGGAAACCGAAAAGGAAATACTATGCGCAATTGAGCACGGTGTCAATTACTTTGACACTGCCTACATATATCCTCAAAGTGAAGTGACCCTTGGAGAGATACTTGAAAGAAATAATCTGAGGGATCGCGTCTACATTGCAACAAAGCTGCCTCATTATCTTATAAAAAACAAAGAAAAGCTTGATGAGCTTTTCAAAGAGCAGCTTGCAAGACTGAAGACTGACAGAATAGATTACTATCTGATGCATATGCTGACTGACTGTGATACCTGGGAAAGGCTATGCTCTCTCGGTATTATTGAATGGATCGAGGAAAAGAAAAAGGCGGGATCTATCGGTCAGATAGGCTTTTCATACCACGGAAACAGCGCAGAGTTTATAAAGCTTTGCGACGCTTTCGAATGGGATTTCTGCCAGATTCAATACAATTATCTTGACGAGCATTCTCAGGCGGGTAGACGCGGTCTACAGTATGCAAACAAAAAAGGACTTGCGGTAATTATAATGGAGCCTCTCCGTGGCGGAAGGCTCGTTAAGAATCTTCCCGAAAAAGCACAGCGACTGTTTTCAGAGTATTCTAAAAAAGGCTCTCCCGCAAGCTGGGCTTTACGCTGGCTTTGGGATCAGCCTGAGGTGACAAGCGTTCTTTCTGGTATGAATTCCATGGACATGGTTCTTGAAAACATTGAAACTGCATCAACTACCGAGCAAGGATCACTTTCAGATAAGAACAAAAAGCTTCTTTCTCAGGTAGCCGACGCATTAAACGAAAAGATCATGGTCGGATGCACGGGCTGCGCTTACTGTATGCCCTGCCCCAAAAACGTTGATATTCCCGGAACATTTGCGGCATATAACAGAAGACACACCGAATCTAAATTCTGGGGACTTGTGGACTACATTATCTGTACAGGGCTGCGCAAAAATTCAACTGCCGCTTCAAACTGCATTGATTGCGGAAAATGTGAGAAGCACTGCCCTCAGGGAATTGCCATCAGAAAAGAACTGAAAAATGCAAAAAAGGAGCTTGAAAGCCCCCTCTACAAATTCGTTATTAAAATAGTTAAGCTTTTTAAGTTCTGAAAACAAAAAATGAAATGACCCTTGACTGAAGACCTTCTTTACGATCTATTAGCTCAGCCAAGGGTCATTTCTGTTCACTCTTGATATCTAACATCTTTTAACCTCTCTTTCTTGATCTTGCTCTCTTCCTCTTTTCTTTGCAACTCCGAAACACTAAATTCAACTCTTCATTTCTCTAAGTGAGAAAACCCATAGTTTCAGTTACTTCTATATTCGGAAGTGAGCAGTTGGTTTCTTGCTCAAAGGGATCTTACATCAAACCGTCGGTGTACAAAACAAAGCTTAGTTTTAGGTCTCTGTGCATACCCTTAAATTCATTCTGTTTTGCCCTTTACCAAAGTTTTTACTTTGATCACTTACTTCGATCTGAATCTCAAACTTGCCCACACTTTGTTTTGCAGCGTTTGAACTGATCCGTTACTCTTTGAGTAATTCTTTCAGGTTTTTACCTGTACATTGGTATCACCCTTTCCTTGTCTATATATTACCACTGAAAACAGTAAAATGCAATACATTTTTTGTACAAAGTTCACTATTTTATTTTGTGCAATGCACAGAAATTAAGCAACTTATCCATATAATCTGTATTTACCTATTGACTTTCATTTATGGATTTGATAAAATAAATATGTTGGCGGCTTATCGCCTTTTTTATTTATAACTTAAGGGCTGTTGTCGGAAAGCAACAGCCCTTTTTATATAGTTACACTTAATAGATGTCTGATCCGAACACTGCCGCCACTCCAAGCTGAGATTCTATTCGAAGAAGCCGATTGTATTTTGCTACTCTTTCACTTCTTGCCGGAGCGCCGCACTTGATATACCCTGCATTCATACCAACTGCAATATCTGCAATAGTTGTGTCCTCAGTATCGCCGGAACGGTGCGACACTATGGTTCTGTATCCCGATTCCTTTGCAAGGCGCATTACCTCAAGTGTTTCCGACAAGGTGCCCACCTGATTTGGCTTTATAAGAATTGCATTGGCAATTTTCTGTTTTACGGCATCCTTAAGCCTTTTTGTATCGGTTACAAACAGATCATCGCCTACGAGTGCCGAAGAGTGTCCCATGCTCTCGGTAAGATGTCTCCAGCCTTCGCTGTCGTCTTCACTGAGACCGTCCTCAACGGAAACAATGGGATATTTCTTTCTTATATCGTTCCAATAGCTGCAAAGCTCCTCTGAAGTATACTCTGCCCCGGACTTCGGCATAACGTATCGCCCTTCCTTATACCATTCTCCCGATGCCGCATCAATTGCAAGCTTTACACTGTCCGTATCATATCCTGCTTTTTCAATGGCATTTATAAGAAATTCAAGGGCTGCTGACAGATCATCGACCATAGGGGCATATCCGCCCTCGTCTCCCACAGAAGTGCTCAGCCCTTTTTCGGAAAGGATTTTCCCGAGGGTGTGGTATATTTCAGTTCCTGCACGCAATGCTTCGGCAAAGCTGTCAAAGCCCTCGGGGACTATCATTACCTCCTGTACGTCAAGAGAATTCTTCGCATGAACACCGCCGTTCAGAATATTCATCATCGGAACAGGCAGGCTTACGGCATTTATACCGCCAATATATTTATACAGCGGTATATGAAGCGATTGCGCTCCTGCCTTTGCAGCAGCTATCGATACTGCAAGAATGGCATTGGCGCCGAGATTTGATTTGTTAAGCTTTCCGTCTCTTCTTATCATTCTGAAATCCACCGCAGCTTGCGACAAGGGCATCCCCTCAAGAAGAGGCGAAATTACTGAATTAACATTCTCACAGGCACATAGGACTCCCTTTCCTGAAAAGCGCTCCTCATCCCCGTCGCGAAGCTCATACGCCTCGTATTTTCCCGTAGAAGCACCCGATGGAACGATTGCAGAAGCGCAGGTACCGTCATCGAGCATCACACAGGCTTCAACTGTAGGATTTCCCCTTGAATCAAGGACCTCCTGAGCGCAGACCTTTGATATTCTCACACTATATGACATACTTTACCTTCCTTTCATAATGTAAACATATTATTCCCTTTTGAACCGCTGTTTATTATTAGTTTATTATTTTCTCATTGCGGAAAGGCACCATAGATTTAACATTGTTTTTATTCAAATTTAGTGAAAAAATTTCATATAGCTATTGCAAAAAATGTGAATACATTATATAATTTATTGTAGTGTGGGAAAGAATGGTTTTTTCTTATCCCATCTGTTTGCTTACAATAACTTTTATATATCCAGGAGGAAAGTTAATGGAAAAAAATGTTTCCGAAATGATACTTGACGCTCTTAAGGACGCAAGTGTCAAGACCGCCTCTGCACTTCGTGAGATCTTCGGCGCCGCTGAAGCTAAGGCTACAGCTCCCGCTGACTGTCTTACAGCAAGAGGCCGCATCGAAGCGCTCTTCGACGAGGGTACCTTTATGGAGAGCGGAAAGTTCGTTCGCCGTACTCCCGATGAAATGGGCGGCACTGCAGACGACTCCTTTGAGGGCGTTATCTGCGGCTGGGGAAGCGTTTGCGGAAAGCTTGTTTTCGCATTCAGCCAGGATTACTCCAGAACAAAGGGCGCTCTTACCGAGGCTCAGGCTGCAAAGATCGAGGAGATCTACCGTCTTGCTATCGAAAACGGCGCACCCGTTATCGGTATCTTTGATTCTGCAGGAGCTCTTCTTCCCGAGGGTGTTCGCGCTCTCGCAGGATACTCCAGAATTATGAACTGCACATCAAAGGCTTCCGGCGTTATTCCCCAGATCGCTATAATCCCCGGCACCTGCGCAGGTAGTGCTTCCGTTATCGCAGGTATGTTTGACTTCATCATTATCTCCGGCACAAAGGGTAACGTTAGCTTCAACGCTCCCTTCGTTCTCGGAAACGGCGATGCAGGAAAGTCCGAGTTCGTTCAGAAGTCCGGTCTTGCAGCACTCGCAGCTAAAAACGACGGTGAGTGCATCGGTCTCGCAAAGCTTCTCCTTTCCTTCCTCCCCATGAACAACATGGAAGGCACAGTTGAAAACTTCAGCCGTGACGACGCTAACCGTCTTATCGACATCTCCGCATTCGAGTCTACAGGCAACTCCAAGGAACTTATCAAGGCTATCGCTGACGATGCTAAGTACCTTGAGCTTTACTCAGAATACGCTAAGGAAATGACCGTTGGTCTTATCTCCCTTAACGGTACTGTTTGCGGCGTTGTTGCAAACAACAAGGCAGAGGCAGGCGGTATTCTTACTGCCGGCGCTGCAAGAAAGGCTGCAAGAATGATCACATTCTGCGACAGCTTCGATATTCCCGTTATCACAATTCTTGACTCCGAGGGTCCCGACGTTTCCCTCGAGGCTGAGGCTTCTCCCTACGCTGCAGAGCTTGCAAAGCTTGCTTTCGCATACTCTCAGGCTAAATGTCCCATGATCACCCTCATCGCAGGTGAGGCTTACGGCGCTCACTTCTCTCTTATGGGTGCTAAGGCTCTCGGTGCTGACGTTGTTCTCGCTCTTGACTCTGCAAAGATCGGCGTTATGAGCGCTCGTCGTGCCGTTGCATTCCTTCTCAACGACAAGATCACAGAAGGCACTACCCGCGCAGATCTTGAGGCTAAGTGGGATTCCAAGATCGGCACTCCCGTTGCAGCTGCAAGCGCAGGCGAGGTTGACGATATTATTGACGGCAGCGAGGCTCGCCAGAGAATCGCAGGCGCTCTTATGATGCTTTCTGCAAAATCCAAGTGCGCTCCCTCCCGTCGCCATACAAATATGCCCCTTTGATAGGAGGAAATAATGAACACAGCTATGATCAGAAACGTGATGATGGCAACTGATGGTGTTAAGCCTCTCGGAGAACGTCTTACAGACGGCCTGCAGGTATTCATTATCGGAATCGTTGCAGTATTCGGTGTTCTTGCGGTTCTTTGGGGAGTTCTTGCTCTCTTCAAGATATTCTTCTATGACCTTCCCGAAAAGAAGAAACAGGAGGCTGCAAAGAAGGCTCTCGAGAATACTCCTGCTCCTGTAATTGCTGATGCACCTGCAGAAAACGCTCCCGCCGCTGAGGATGACACTCAGCTCATCGCAGTTATTACAGCGGCTATCGCCGCTTATACCGCTGAAAGCGGAAAGAGCGCACTTCCATTCCGTGTTGTATCCTATAAAAGACTTAAGGGTGCTAACGGCTGGAACGGCGCTGATGAAAACGAGACTATCTGAGCTCTCACTACAAATTTTATAATAAGAAAAGGATCTAAGATATGAAAAAGTATACTATCACTGTAAACGGTACCGCTTATGAGGTATTTGTAGAAGAAGAGGGCGCAGTTGAGTCTGCTCCCGCAGCAGTTGCGGCTCCTGCAGCTGCTCCCGCTCCTGCTCCTAAGGCTGCTCCCGCTCCCAAGGCTCCCGCAGGCGGCACTCCTGTTTGCGCTCCCATGCCCGGAACAATCCTCAAGATGAACGTTAAGGTTGGCGATACGGTTGCTCCCAACGGTCTCGTTTGCATTCTCGAGGCAATGAAGATGGAGAACGAGATCTTCGCTGAAAAGGGCGGTAAGGTAGTTGCTATCAACGCTCCCGTTGGCACTGCTGTTCAGTCCGGTGACGCTATCGTTACGCTCGGCTGATAACATAAACTCAATCTCTTTGAAAGGTAAAAATACAAATGCTTGAAAGTATTGGTAACTTCTTAGAGTCGACGGGTATTGCTAAGCTTTTCGGTCTTGGCAGCAACACAATCGAGGATTGGAGCTGGCTGAAAACGATCATTATGCTCGTTATCTCATTCGCTCTGGTCTACCTTGCTATTGTTAAGAAGTTTGAGCCCCTGCTCCTTCTTCCCATAGCTATCGGTATGATGCTCACCAACCTCCCCGGCGGCGGTCTGTTCCATCTTGATTTCTTCATACAGGAACATATCGACTTCGGTCAGGTGCTCCACGACGGCGGTCTTCTTGACCTTCTCTATCTCGGAGTAAAGCTGGGTATATATCCCTCACTCATATTTATAGGAATCGGCGCAATGACCGATTTTACTCCCCTTATTTCCAATCCCAAGTCACTTCTTATCGGTGCAGGCGCACAGCTCGGCGTTTTCGTTGCCTTCTTCCTTGCTCTTGCTTCCGGTTTCTTTACAGCTCCCGAGGCTGCTGCTATCGGTATCATCGGCGGTGCCGACGGTCCTACTGCGATCCTTGTAACAAAGACTCTGGCACCAAAGCTTCTCGGTGCTATCGCAATTGCGGCGTACTCCTATATGGCTCTTATCCCCATGATCCAGCCTCCCTTTATGAAGCTCTTTACCACCGATAAAGAGAGAAAAATAAAGATGACTGCTCTCCGTCCGGTTTCTCAGCTTGAGAAGATTCTGTTCCCCATCGTAGTTACCTGCGTTGTTGGTCTTATTATTCCCGATGCGCTTCCTCTTATCGGATGCCTTATGTTCGGTAACCTCCTCAACGTATGCGGCGTTTGCGACAGACTCTCAAAGACTGCTCAGAACGAGCTTATGAATATCGTAACAATCTTCCTCGGTATCACCGTTGGTGCTACTGCAAGTGCAGATAACTTCCTCGATATTCAGACTATCCTCATTATCGTTTGCGGTCTTGCTGCATTCTGTGTATCCACTTGCGGCGGTCTTCTTACTGCAAAAGTTATGAATATCATCACAGGCGGAAAGATCAATCCTCTTATCGGTTCTGCAGGTGTTTCCGCAGTTCCTATGGCGGCACGTGTATCTCAGAAGGTTGGTCAGGAATATGATCCCTCCAACTTCCTTCTCATGCACGCAATGGGCCCCAACGTTGCGGGTGTTATCGGTTCTGCCGTTGCGGCAGGTGTGTTCCTCTCATGGGACTGGGCTTCAATGCTCTAATTGAAAATCTTGGAAAGGATAATATATATGTCTAAAGTTAAGATTACTGAAACCGTTCTTCGTGATGCTCATCAGTCTCTGTTTGCAACACGTATGACAACTGAAGAAATGCTTCCCATCCTCTCTGAGATGGATAAGGTAGGCTACCACTCCCTTGAGGCTTGGGGCGGCGCTACATTCGACTCCTGCCTCCGCTTCCTCAACGAGGATCCCTGGGAAAGACTCCGCGCTATCAGAAATGAAGTTAAGAATACAAAGCTTCAGATGCTCTTCCGCGGTCAGAACATTCTCGGCTACCGCCACTACTCCGATGACGTTGTTGAATACTTCGTTCAGAAGTCTATCGCCAACGGTATCGACATCATCCGTATTTTCGACGCTCTCAACGACGCAAGAAACCTGAAGACAGCCATTGACGCTACAAAGCGCGAGGGCGGACACGTTCAGGCTGCTATCAGCTACACAACAAGCCCTTATCACACAAATGATAACTTTGCAGCTTATGCAAAGCAGCTTGAGGAGATGGGCGCTGACTCTATCTGCATCAAGGATATGTCCGGTCTTCTCCTCCCCTACACAGCATATGACCTCGTTAAGAAGCTCAAGGACGCTGTTTCTATTCCGATCCAGCTCCATACTCACTACACAAGCGGTCTTGCTTCCATGACAGTTCTCAAGGCAGTTGAAGCAGGTGTTGACGTTATCGACACTTCTATCTCCGCTCTTGCTATGGGTACAGCTCAGCCTCCTACCGAGCCTATCGTTGCAACACTCAAGGGCACAGGCTTTGACACAGGTCTTGATATGAACCAGCTTGACAAGGTTTGCAAGCACTTCACACCTATCCGTGAGAAGTATCTCGCAGCAGGCACTCTTGATCCCAAGGTTCTTAAGGTTGACGTTAACGCTCTTATGTATCAGGTTCCCGGCGGTATGCTCTCCAACCTCGTTTCTCAGCTCAAGCAGGCAGGCCAGTCCGACAAGCTTGACGAGGTTCTCGCAGAGGTTCCGAGAGTTCGTGAGGATGCAGGTTATCCCCCTCTCGTTACTCCTACAAGCCAGATCGTTGGTACTCAGGCAGTTCTCAACGTTATCAGCGGTGAGCGCTACAAGATGGTTTCCAAGGAATTCAAGGGTATGATCCGCGGCGACTACGGTAAGTGCCCTGCTCCCGTTTCCGACGAGTTCAGAAAGCTCATTATCGGTTCTGAGGAGCCTATCACATGCCGTCCCGCTGACAGACTTGCTCCCGAGCTTGACAAGCTCCGCGCAGAGTGCGCTCAGTACATTGAGCAGGATGAAGACGTTCTCTCCTACGCGCTCTTCGAGCAGGTTGCCACAAAGTTCTTCGAATACCGCAAGGCTAAGAAGTATAACCTTGACGCTGACAACGGCGACAAGGAGCTTGAGGTACACCCCGTGTAATATCAAAAACCTCCCGATTTCTCGGGAGGTTTTTTTAGTGAAGAGTGAATAATGAATAATGAAAAGTGAAAAATGATTGTTGAAACCCGCATTTGGCGGGTTTCTTCATCTTCTTTTTACTCTTCACTCTTCTCTTTTCTCTTTTACAGGTCTTATTTCGAAGGTGAAGTCGATCTCCTTTTCAGATAGGGTGTACTTTTTTTCAAGATCGGGACCGCAGGAATTTGACCCGATGCCTGCTACTTTATAATCTATTCTCAGGTGAGTATTACCGTCCACCACAAGCTCATTTGTATGACGGGCGCGGAAAAGCTCCTTTGCCGTATACTTTGATACACAAAATTCAAATCCCTGAGATGAGGTTATTTCCATTTCTCCTATTCTGAGATATTTTGCGTCTGTATGGTTTCCGTGCTCCTGAGGGAATACGTATTTCACGTATTCCTTTTCTTTATCGGAGTGGTACAGACCGATCTTTCCTGCGTGACACATATCACAGTAGCTCTCATATGGGCCGTTGGCAAAATAGGTAAAATCACCGCTCTCATCGGGAAGGGTGAATTCCATTCCGAGCCGAGGCAATTGGAACGTATCCTCACGAACCTTTCCTTTTATATTAATGCGAATGCGTCCCTTTTCTCCAAAGGCTGTGGTCTGTGTATATCTGAAGAAGGGTCTTCGGGAAACTCCCGCAAGGGAGCCTTCGGTAACTATGCTGTTATCCTTAATTGCGCAGGAATAAATCTTTGAGAAGCAACAGTCAAGATTCTCACCCTGCCACACGTCAAGATTTAACCATCTGTGCTTTATATTCCTGTCGTTATCCGTTGGCGCACGAAATGCTGACATGAAGCATTTTTCTGCGAGCTGCTCTATTCCGTCTACCTTCATGCTTTCAAGCTGTCCGTAATGCTTTGAGAAAGTATAGGAAAAGCCATCCCCATTTACATATACATTACGTTCATCCTCTGTAAGGTTAGCAGGTACTTCTGTGGGCTTTTTCATAACTTTGCAAGGCAGAGGATGCTGAGTATGGCCTCTTTCTCTGCCGTCCTTGCAGATGCTTACATTAAGGTATGCGCCAAGGGCGCACTCTTCCTCTTTCCACTCTACGGGGAGAGAAACGGATGAATGCGGGGCACAGGGGATATTCAGTTTTTTCGTCCATCTTTCTTTGCCGTCTGCTTCGGCAGAAATTATGATATCATATTCCGAAAGACAAGTGAAATCAAGGCGGTTATAAAGAGTGAGAGTACCCTTTTCAAAAGCTGTTCTCAAAGGGCTGTAAGCCTCCTTTGCTTCAAGGCTTCCCGCCTTTAAGGTTCTGTCTGCAAACACGAGGCCGTCACAGCAGAAATTTTCATCGTGGGTAAGCTCACTTTCAAAATCTCCGCCGTAATACTGAGTACCATCGCGGGTGACTACGTGGTCTGCCCACTCCCATATACAGCCTCCGCAAATATTGGGATACTCATCGAATATTTCGTTATACTCCCACACGTCTCCGGGGCCGTTACCCATTGCATGAGAGTATTCACAGAGGAATATGGGCTTATCTATGGAAGGGTCACCGGCAAACTCTCGAAGATCCTCAAAGGAAAGATACATTCTTGAATACACATCTGCCGCCTCGGGATGACCGAGACGGGATGCATCTTCGCAATGGATAAGGCGGGTATTATCTCTCGCTCTCGTCCATTCGATCATTTTTTTATGATTTTCGCCGTAGCAGCTTTCGTTGCCCGTAGACCACATAATGATAGACGAATGACTCTTGCACTGCTCGACCATTCTCACCATTCTGGAAAGGTGCTCCCCCTCCCACTCGGGAAGAGACGTTGGCCACTCACCTGATTCAACGTCATATCTGTAAGGCACGTTTGGAAGTCTTCTCAAAAATCCGTGGGTCTCCACGTCTGCCTCGCAGATAACGTAAAGTCCTGCCCTGTCGCAAAGGCTGAGAAAATAAGGAGACGGCGGATAATGAGAGCATCTGACGCAGTTAACGTTCAGCTCCTTCATTAAAGCCACGTCCCTTTCCATCTCTTCCCTTGTCTGATACCATCCCGAATACTTTGACGTTTCGTGGTGATTGACGCCTCTGAGCTTTACGGGAACGCCGTTTATTAAAAGCTCATTCTTTTCCGATACCGACACGCTGCGAAGTCCTGCATCAAAGGTTATGGTTTCTCCTGCACGTTCAAGCTCTACCTTATAAAGATAAGGCTTTTCCGCATTCCAGAGAACAGGTGAGGGTATCTTGAAGGAATAGCTGCCATCAATATCCCTGTCAAGAATACAGCTGTCCTTATCAAAAATGCGAAGATGGGCTACGGCGTTTGCCTTTACGTTTATATGCTCCGTATCAGTAGAAACGAAAACGTCAAAAAGGTGGCCCTCGGGGCGACGTATAATATATAAAGGACGGAAAATACCGTTCATTCTGAACTGATCCTGATCCTCAAGATATGAGCCGCAGCACCATTTCAGTACCTTGACTGTCACCGAGTTTTCTCCCTTTTTCACAAGATCAGTGATATCAAACTCAGCGTGCATATGGCTGCCTTGAGTAAATCCTGCGTACCTGCCGTTTATATAAAGAAAAGCGCAGGAGGACACGCCCTCAAAGAAAAAGTAGAATTTTCCTTCCTTTTCTTCAATATTAAAGACTCTTCTGTAAACGCCGCAGGGATTATCATCGGGAACGTAGGGCTCGTCGCAGGGAAAAGGATAATTTATATTCGTATAATTGGGGTCCTCATACCCAAGAGTCTGCCAGCAGGAGGGCACGGGGACTGTGTCCCATTTTTTATTAAGGTCAGGATAATCCCGCTCATTTTCATAAAATGAAAAATCCCAGCTTCCGCAAAGGTCAATGACCTGACAGTCTCCCGTCGGAATATAATAGCTTCTCGGGGGGAGTCTGTTTTCACTTGTTTTTTGAGGGTCCTCGTAAATTCTCATTTTTTATCTCCGATAATTTTTATATTTTAAGTATACCACACAATCCGAATAGTTACAATAAGATAAAAAGATTAGATTTTCATTTGCAAATATGGCCTTTGCCGGGCAAAAATATGCAATTTTTTAGCAAAAGGATGCAAAAAATGCAAAAAAAGACTAAAAAATATATTGAAATACTCGAGGCTTGGTGCTATAATATGTAAGTAATAGCACCTTTTGCTGTTACATTTATGAATGAATTTTTATGACTTGCAGTCAAAAGGAGTTGTTTTATATGAGCCGTATGATCGGCACAATTTCCAGAGGTGTCAGAGCACCTATAATCAGAAGCGGTGACAACATCGTTGACATCGTTGTTGATTCCGTTCTGGAGGCTTCAAAGGACGGCGGATTTGAGTTCTACGACCGTGACATCGTTGCCATGACCGAGGCTATAGTTGCCCGTGCACAGGGTAACTACGCTACCGTTGATAACATTGCAAAGGATATCCGCGCAAAGTTCGGCGGCGAAACCGTTGGTGTTATCCTTCCCATCCTCAGCCGTAACCGCTTTGCTATCTGCCTTCGCGGCATCGCTATGGGTGCAAAGAAGATAGTTCTCCAGCTCTCCTACCCCTCCGACGAAGTTGGTAACCACCTCGTCAGCCTTGATATGCTTGACGAAAAGGGTGTTAACCCTTATACAGACGTTCTCTCTCTTGAGAAGTACCGCGAGCTTTTTGGCTACGAAAAGCACCGCTTCACAGGTATTGATTACGTTGAATACTACGAAAAGCTCATCCGCGACTGCGGCTGTGACTGCGAGATCATCTTTGCAAACGATGCAAGAGCTGTTCTTAACTATACTAAGAACGTTCTCTGCTGCGATATCCACTCAAGAGCACGCTCAAAGAGACTCCTCAAGGCAGCAGGCGCTGAGATCGTTCTCGGTCTTGACGATATTCTTACAGAGTCTATCGACGGCAGCGGCTTTAATGCTGATTACGGTCTTCTCGGCTCCAACAAGGCTACAGAAGATCAGGTAAAGCTCTTCCCCCGCGACTGCCAGACAGTTGTTGATGCTATTCAGAAGAAGCTTTACGAAGCAACAGGCAAGACCATTGAGGTTATGGTATACGGCGACGGCGCATTCAAGGATCCCGTAGGTAAGATCTGGGAGCTTGCTGACCCCGTTGTTTCCCCTGCATACACCAAGGGTCTTGAGGGAACTCCCAATGAGCTCAAGCTTAAGTATCTTGCAGATAACGATTTCTCCGATCTTTCCGGTGATGCTCTCAAGGAGGCTATCAAGGAAAAGATCCAGGAAAAGGATGATAACCTTGTTGGTAATATGGCAAGTGAGGGTACTACTCCCCGTCAGCTTACCGACCTTATCGGCTCACTCTGCGACCTTACCTCAGGCTCAGGCGACAAGGGTACTCCCATCGTATTCATTCAGGGATACTTCGACAACTACACTACCGAATAATATCTATCAGCCATACGTGTTACGTATGGCTGAATTTTTAGAAAGGCTATACTTATGAATTACGACAGCACTATACTTGTTACCCGCGAGGACGGCAGCGAGGTAGAATGCGATATTCTCGCATCCTTTGACTGCGAGGATACCGGCAAGAGCTATATCATCTATACAGACAACGAGCTTGACGAAAACGGCAATACTCAGCTTTTTGCATCCGTTTGGGACGACAGCGGAGAGATTCCAAAGCTTCTTGAAATCGAGAGCGAGGAAGAGTGGCAGATGGTTGACGAGCTCCTTGACCAGATGATTGATGCAGTTTACAACAATGAGGACGAGGACGAATAAAATTTATTAATACATTTGAAAACCGCGACTGCGGTTTTCTTTTTTTGCTGTGAAACGAAAACTGCACGAAAGCCCCTTGTGCTTCTTCGTCAAATTTTGGGTTGACGGTTAGATAAACCAATGTAGGGGAGGATAGTATCCTACAGTTTGCAAATGAAAGATAATATTGATGCTTACGTCGGCAAATGAGACGTACAATTCATTTGTAGGGGAGCCGCTTGCTGCTCCCGCA
>JAFQDC010000079.1 GCA_017416205.1 Clostridia bacterium
ACTACCCGCTGCGATTGCAACGGGTAGTTTTTATTCCTCAACATGCCCTTCGGGCATATATCACATTGCGTTAGCAATATATCACATTTCCCTCGGGAAATATATCACTTTCCCGCAAGGGAAAATATCACCGGCGTTGCGGTAAGGGATTATCGCAACTGCCTTTCGGGTGCTTTTTCTTACGGGTATACGTTAACTCTTCTTGATCCGTGCTCATAGAACTGAATCATGGGATTTATCTCGTAATTCACTTCTGTTGGGAAAACATAGATCGAGTCTCTGAATATACTCATATTATGATTCTTGATGTAGTTATGCATCCACAGGTATCTGTCCATATAGAGCTGCTTCGTTTCCTCCGTACCCTCAAGATACCATTCCGTATGAAGGCTTGAAAGTCCCATAAAGTCGCAGGAAACAAGCAGGGTCTCTATTCTTGTTTTTTGTGTATGGTTCTTCGCTTTATCATAGGCGCTCTCCAGCAGATCTCTCATATACTCATAATTCTCGCCCATATATTCGTAGGAATACATATCACCGGGGCGGTCAAAGTTATTGATAAAGCAGGTGCCGCACTGATCTCCCGCCTCTGTCTGCATCTCGATATACTCCCAGAGCTCCTCGTATCCGTCGCCATACCACATATAAAGATACTCCTTGGCATAGCTTACGAATCTTTCATAGCTCATATCAGGCTCCCACATCATCTTAACTGCAAGGTAAGCCTTCATCGTTTCGAAATTATAGGTACGTCCGCCGCCCTCATAATACACGCCCGTTACGTTGGCGTTATCAAACATCCATTTAAGATTATAATAGATGTTGGGAATGTTAGGACAGCCTATGAGATAATAGTGATAAGTCACGGCATAGACCCAGAACCAAATCTCAGCTCCCGTCTCCTTACAAAGGGCGCCCCATGCAGGAAGGGCTGTCAGGTCTGTTTTATTGCTTGAGCCATTGAGCTGTCCACCCTGCTCATAGCAGGTGTCACGTCCCAGAATATGGTTATCGCATCCTGTACCGCAATACATAAGTATTATCTTATCGTGAGGCTTGATGGTGGCGGGGATAGTGTGATCGTAAAGGATCATATAAAGCTTGCAGCCGGGGAAATACTCCTGAACGTCGTCGCAGGCCTTATTCGTCATCTGAACAAACAGTCCCGAGTATCCCTCTTTCTGTGTTACTGCGATCTTTCTGCAGTTACGGCAGGTGCAATAGTTCTGATTATCGCAGATAGAGAAGGACATTGCGCTGAGATCCTCCTCAAAGCGGTATACTCTTCCCCAGGACATTACCATAAGGGTTGTATCTATAAGACCGGAGAAAATAGTGTTATATACCTTTGGATCTGTGGCGCAGGGATTCCATTTATATTCATCCACAAGTATGCCTGAGTCGTGCTTATACTGATAGCGCTCGGAAAGAGTACCAAAGCTTTCATCGGGCATGGTTCCCGTTCCCATTGCCCAGTAATATCCGAAGGAATGGGCATTGATAAACTCAGGGCCGGTCTTTGTGCCGTAGAAGGGTGAATCGTACTGATAAAGCTGTGAGCCGTTCAGTCTGTGGGGATAATAGTGATACTTTACGCTGTCTCCTCCGCCATAGGTCTGACCTGCATAGCGGAAGGTTATCTTCGGTACGTATTCAACTGAAAGCCCCTCGGGAATATCAACAGTTCTTGACTTGAAGATAAAGGTTGCATTGTTTGCAATAAAGCGAATACCAACGTATTTCTCAAGGATATCAAACACAGCGTATCCGTTGCCGCGATAGGTTCCCCAGATACTCAGGTTTCCGTCCTTTACCTCATACTTAACGCCCTCAACTCCCATTTTCTGTCCGAGCTCGCTATTCAGGTCTACGTGATTGAAATAAATAGCCTTTTCGGTTATAGGAGTACCGTAGCACATAGGAATTCTGAATCCCGTTGCCTTTTCGACATACTGCATCAGATTAAGATATGCAAACTGGATATTTGAATCCTCGCTGGTTCCCTCGGGAAGAACGATGCAGTAATCGTGAATATCGTTTCCGCCTATGGTGAGGCTGTAAAGCTGATATCCGTTTTCAAAATCAGCTGACTTCTTTGCTCCTGAAAGAAGGAGCTTCATAGAATATGAATCCTTTGCGGAAAGGGCGCTGTCTGCATCGAAATCGCAGGCATCGTCGCTTATCTTGTGCTCTCCAACTCCCGCAACGGCAGTCTTAAGGATAAGGGCATCCTTACCGTCAACGCTTCTGTCAAGGTTTGCGTCACCCATAACGTAGGTCTCGTCCATCTCGAAGTTCTGCACCAAGGGCAGATCAAGAGCGGCGAGCGGTGTGATCAATGCTGAAAGGAGCATTGAAGCAAGCACGATCAGTGAAATTAGCTTTTTCATAGGGCTACTTCCCTTCTGTTTTTTTACACATTTAGGATAACACACAATTCTGTTGATTTCAATAGTTTTTTATTATTTATACACAATCGCACCTGTTGACACAGATGCATTTTTGTGATAAAATACATAATCAACATATATAAGGTAGGTCTTAGCGTGAACAGAAAACGTTTTTCCCTTTCTACCACACATATAATAATGCTGGGTTTCTTAGCCGTCATTCTTATAGGAAGCATTCTATTGTCTCTCCCGATAAGCGCAAAGGACGGACAAGCGGTTTCCTACATCGACGCTCTTTTCACAGCCACCACTGCCACCTGTGTGACAGGTCTCGTCACCTTGCCCACTGCTACTGCATGGAGCGTTTTCGGGCAGGTAGTCATCCTTCTGCTTATTCAAATAGGAGGGCTCGGAGTAATTACGGTGCTTTCCGGATTTATGGTTTTTTTACAAAAGAAAATGAGCATAAGCGACAGGCTTCTTATTCAGGACTCATTTAATCTGAACAGCCTTTCAGGACTTGTTAGATTCGTGCGTAAGGTCATCGCGGGAACTCTCATTGTTGAAGGAATCGGCGCCCTTCTTTATATGACTGTGTTTGTCCCAAAATTCGGTCCTCGGGGCATTTGGATATCTGTTTTTAATTCTGTTTCTGCCTTTTGCAACGCAGGAATGGATATTATCGGAGAAAACAGTCTTATTGACTACGCTGCCAACCCCGTTATCAACGCCGTCACCTGCGCTTTGATAATCCTCGGCGGAATCGGTTATATCGTATGGTGGGATGTTATCAGAGTTCTATCATCATTTAAAAGCAAAAAAATGCGGGTATTTCTGGATCTTACCCTACATTCAAAGCTTGCAGTTTGTGCAACTCTCGGTTTTATACTGTTAGGCACCGTAGCCTTTCTTATTTTTGAATATAACAATCCCGAAACTATTGGAGATATGTCCTTTTTGGATAAGCTTCAAGCTTCTTTTTTTCAGTCCGTTACCACAAGAACCGCAGGATTTGCCACTGTTTCTCAGAAAGGGCTTTCAAATGCTTCCTGCTTAGTTTCCCTTTTCCTTATGTTTATCGGCGGTTCTCCCGTAGGTACTGCCGGCGGTATCAAGACCGTTACCATATGCGTTATTATCGCCGCTGCAATTGCGGCAATAAAGGGTAAAAATGACGTTTGCCTCTTCCACAGGACACTTTCAAAAGAGGCAGTCGGCAAGGCATGTGCCGTTTGCTGTATGTCATTCATCATCCTCTTTATATCATCCATTCTTCTCAGCTTTTGCACTGAAGCCGACGCTATGGACATTATTTACGAAACAGTAAGCGCTACGGCAACTGTTGGTCTGTCACGTGATCTCACACCCAGCCTCGGCCTTTTCGGCAAGGTTATCATAATCGTCACCATGTACCTTGGCAGAATAGGTCCCATTTCCCTTGCGGTTGCCCTTAACTCCGGTAAAAAGAGAATGAACATAATCAAAGACCCCGTAGAGAATATCAGCGTTGGCTGATGAAAGGAATATTTTATGAGAATAAATGAATCTTACGCAGTTTTTGGCCTCGGAAGATACGGTGTTGCCGTTGCAAAGGAGCTTTCCGACAGCGGTGCCGACGTTATTGCAGTTGATATTGACGAGGAGCTTGTCAGCGAGGCATCTGCAGTTCTTCCGATTTGCAGATGCGCGGACATTACTGACCCCGACGTTATAAAGCAGCTTGGTATATCAAACGTTGACACTGTCATAATTGCTATGGCAAACAGCCTTGAAGCAAGCGTTATGGCAATCACTCTTTGCAAGGAGGCGGGAGTTAAAACGGTAATTGCAAAGTGTGCTAACGAGATGCACCAGAAGATACTTCTTCGTGTTGGAGCAGACAAGGTGGTATTCCCTGAAAAGGAATCGGGGATACGCCTTGCAAAAAATCTTCTCTCCTCTGATTTCATTGACGTTATCGAGCTTTCAAGCAACGTTTCTATGATTGAGCTGAACGTAAAGCGGGAATGGGAGGGCAAAAGCCTCATTGAGCTTAATCTGAGACGCAAATACTCAATAAACGTAGTTGCTGTAAGAAAGAAGGGCGAGGTAAAAATAGATATCGATCCCGCCACACCCCTTACGGCTGATATGAAGCTTATTGTCATCGCCTCCGGCGAAAAGCTCCGCAAGCTTTTGTGATAAGACTGTTTAATGCGAAGGTATTGCAAAGGACTTTTTTGTAAAAAAGTCCTCTGCACTCCCAAAAAACTTTAAGCTGACAAAGTGATACAAAGGCCAAAAGCCTCCCACATAGTCCTCCCCATAAACCGTAATTTATATCAAAAAGAAAAGCGCATCCACGGATGCGCTTTTCCACCATAACTCTTCTCTCTTCACTTTTAACCCTTCACTAAAAAAAGCTCCCATTACAGGGAGCTTTTTCTTACGGATATATTCCCGTTCTTCGTGAGCCGTACTCATAGAACTGGATCATAGGATTGATCTCAAAATCAATGGTAGCAGGCTTTGAATAAACATCACTTGAGAATACTCTCATATTATGATCTGTGATATAGTTATACATCCACGTATATCTTGTCTTATAGAGCTCTACGTTCTCGCCGTTCAAGTACCAATCTGTATGAACGCTGGAAAGACCCATAAAGTCACAGCAGACGATGAGTGTTTCAATGCGGTCCTCCTGATCCTCGGTAAGTGCCTTATCATAAGCTGTGAGGAGAAGGCCTCTCATATATTCATAGTTCTCTGCAAGATACTCGTATGAATACATATCGCCGGGACGGTCAAAGTTATTTACAAAGCAGGTTCCGCACTGATCTCCTGCCTCTGTCTGCATCTGAATGTACTCCCAAAGCTCGTTATAGCCCTCGCCGTAATTCATATACAGATATTCAAGAAGGATATCCTCCCATTCCTCGAAGGTCATTTCAGGATCCCACATAAACTTAACTGCCATATACTCTTTGAGAGTTTCAAAGTTATAGGTGGTTCCGCCGCCCTCATAGAAGAAGCCTGTTACATTTGCCTCTTCATAGAGCCACTTGAGATTGTAATAGTAAGCGGTAACGTTGGGGCAGGAGCTGAGATAATAGTGATAGGTTACGGGGTATACCCAGAACCAAAGCTGAGCTCCTGTTTCCTTACAGAGGTTACCCCAGAAAGGAAGTGCCTCAAGGTCGCCTGCGTTGCTCATATTATTAAGCTGACCGCCGCCCTCATAGCACTCCTCAAGACCGAGAAGGTGGTTATTACAGCCAACTCCGCAGTACAGGATAACGAAATTGGAGTGGGGCTTTATAGTCTTTGGGAAATCCTTTGCATATACGATACCGTAAAGGTGAACACCGGGATAGTATGCCTGAGCATCCTCTGTCGCTCTGTTATAAAGCTGGAGGTAGAGGCCGGAATATCCTTCTGTTTTTGATATCATTCTGCAGTTACGGCATGCGCAGTAGTTCTGGTTATCTGCAATGGAGAAGGAGAAGAGCGTCTGTCCCTCTGCTATAAAAGTGGAACGACCCCAGCTCATTACCATACGGTTACAGTCGATCATACCCTCAAAGAGAATATTATATTCCTTATCGCTTGTAGCGCAGGGCTGCCAGCCGTATGCATCCTTCTGCTCACCGGATTTGAACTTTGCATCATACAGCTTGGAATCGTATATCTCCGTGGACATACCGTCAGGAACACCGCTGCCCTCGGGCCACTTACCTGTTCCCATCTGCCAATACTCAAGGAATGAGTGTGCGTTACTGTAAAGAGGTCCTATCTTTGAGCCGTAGAACTTCTCATCGTATCCTGAAATACCGCCGTTCAGCTTATTTGCAAAGAAATGTCCCTTTGCAAAGCCACGGCCAAAGGTATGACGTGCAAAACGGAAAACGATACTGGGTACGATCTCGTCGGATGTTCCCTCGGGAATATCTACTACTCTTGACTTATAGATAAAAGTCTCGCTGGGAGCATAGAAGCGGAAGCCGAGATACTTTTCGAGAATATCGAAAACTGCATACATATTTCCGCGGTATGTTCCGTAAATATTGAGGTTGCCGTCAGTAACGTCATACTTATAGCCCTCAATTCCAAGCTCATTGCCAAGCTCGCTTTCAAGCTTTACGTTGTTGAAGTAGATAGCCTTTTCTGTGGTCGCGCTGCCCCATGCAAGAGGAAGCTCAACGCCTGTTGCTTTTCTTACGTACTTCATAAGATTGAGGTACGCAAAGTAAATATTGTCCTCCTCAGTTGCATCTGTGGGAAGAACTATACAGTAATCTGTGATATCGTTTCCTGCAATGGTGAGTCTGTACACCTGTCTGCCGTTTTCAAAATCCTCGGATCTCTTTGCTCCTGAAAGAACAAGCTTCAGAGCATATGAATCCTTTGCAGAGGCTGCGCTATCGGCGTCAAAATCTGATGCGGAAAGCAGGATATCATAATCTGTAAGACCTGCTACATTTGCCTTGAGAGTAAGAGAGTCCTTGCCGTCTACTCCGCCGTCGTCATTAACGTCACCCATAACGTAGGTCTCGTCATAAAGGAAGCCCTGCTCAAGCTCAAAGTATACTGCAGAGCCCATTACGGACAATGCTCCGACGAGCAATGTGACAGTAAGGATAACTGCCAGAATCTTCTTCATTTTTTCCTCCGTTCTGCCGATCATCGGCACATAATTATACTCTTAAATTTTAACACTAATTTACTGAAATTTCAATCCCGTATTTTATTTTTTATGGATTGGATTAAATTATTTGTGAAATTTTGGTTTGACGAAGAGATATACGTGGGAGCCTTTTTGAAAAAAGGCCCCCACACCCCCGAAAAACTTCAAAAAAGGGATTAATAAGTTGTCTATAGGTATACTTTGTCATTCTTTATTACCCATAGTTTGAAGTTTTTTGCGGAGCGCCTTTAGATTAATGTTTTCTTTGGCTTTGCTTGCAAAGCGGGTGCGAAGGAATAGTACTTTAGATTATTGTTTCCTTTATCTTCGCACTAAAAAGCGACATATAAACC
>JAFQDC010000080.1 GCA_017416205.1 Clostridia bacterium
CTGCGCGCCCCCTCTGCAAGAAAAAGACTTCAAAAATGAACGAGCTCATTTTTGAAGTCTTTTTCTTTAGCAGAGGCTTTTGCCTTTGATTCTCTTTGTCAGGTTGAAGTTTTTTGCGGAGCTTTTTTACAAAAAAGCGACCGTTCTTCTCCCCCCCGATAAACTAAAATTTATCATCAGTATCAGCTTTTTTGAGCCTTGCTGATATCCATTTTACCCGTGGGGCTTTATGTGAGTCCCATATTTTTTCAGTCTGATTTGTTTTTGTGATAACGCCGTCCTGCCATAAGTGATAAAGCTCACGCTTTCGTATGGTCGCTCCGCGGCTTCGAAGTCGAAGGACGGCAGTTATCTCAAACCCCTCCTCTGAGGGCTCTACCGTTGTTCTTACGTAATATTTTGCACCTTTTGGAAACGCTTCGCTTTTTGCGTATGCCATAACCGATCTTTTAAGTTCAGAATAAAAATCGTTTATTCTGCGCACAGAGTCCTCCTCACGGCCCTTTGCAGAGGTGGGAGTGAATACAGGTATAGCAACAGAGGAGCTTTCATCTGAATAATACTGAATGGTGTACGTCATATTTCTACCGTCCTTTACCGATATGTAATATTATATGTATTTTAGACTGCGTGCATACACGAAAGAAATTACTGAAATTTGGAAATAAAATACTCGCTCCTATTGATAAATGAGTGAAAAATTGGTAAAATTATTATATATAAATTAATCGAGGTGGATCCCTATGACAAATACCTACATACTTAACGGAACAAATTATTCCTTTGATAGCGAGACCGGAGCCCTCCTTTCTCTTGAGGTGCCCGGTGTTTCTCCCATAATGGAGGGCGGTAAGGGCCTTTTCGATATTTCCTGGCCCGTGCATCTTGAGTACGATATTCAGAGAGCAAATCCTACAGCTCTTTACGGCAAGTGTGCTCCCCACTTTGAGTACAGTGGAGATACTCTCGAGATCATCTATGATAAGGTGCCCTATACTATGCCCTGTGACGACGTTTGCGAGTACCAGGGCGGAATCTTTGCAAAGGTAACACTGAAGGCCCTTGGCGACGGAAAGTCCGTTTCTATGCGCCTTTACGTTAAGAATAATTCAAAGGCTGAGATTGCCCAGATCCTTTTCCCCGATATGAACGGCATCGTTCCTACAGACTGCGAGGAAAAGGATAAGCTCACAATGATGGGCGGTACCATGAATCCTTTTGTAAGGCTCAAAAATACTCCTAAGAGCCGCGAGACCTTCTTTGCGTGGACTCCCACAACTGCGGGTATCTTTATGAGAGCAGGCGGTCTTCAGCAGAAAGCCTTTATCGGCCGTTGGTACGATATGGGCAGCCGTAAGGGCGGCTTCTCAATGTACAGAAAGCATTGGGGATGGGGCCCCGATACGGATAATAATATGGGCTACGATGAGCAGCTTTGGATAAAGCTCGATAATAAGGTAAATAAGCTTCGCTTAGCCTCCGTTCATCCCGTAAAGGTTGAAGGCGGAGCTGAATATGACTCTGGCGAGTACGTTATCACACCTCACCGCGGCGACTGGATCCGCGGCGTTGAGCCCTACCGTCAGTTTGTTCTTGAAAATCAGAAGAGAGTAGTACCCGTACCTCAGAGAGTAAAGGAGATGCTGGGCTTCCGTACGATCTTTATGTCAAACGGCTACTCCAAGCATCCTACCGACTACTCCTGGAAGTATGACGATTTTGAGACCATTGCGGACGATATGCTTGAGCACGGCATTTCCGATCTCAACGTTTGGGGTCAGTTCAACTGGAATCTACCCTTTGGCCCTCATCGTTTCTATAAGGAGTGGGGCGGCTTTGAGAACTGGAAGAAGAATGCAGATAAGATACGCGCAAAGGGCGTGACCATCACTCCTCTCGTATCATGGATAAGTGCTTGGGAGGAAACCGCAAGATTCCTCGGTATTGAGAAGAGAAGCGGCTCCTGGGCAGAAACACCCGAGGCTATTCCTATGTTTGCCGCACCCTATTGCAACAGATGGGGATGCTTCCAGATGCAGGACCATTCCAATGAGCAGTGGAAGGAAGAGATCAGAAAGGGACTTCGCTTCCTTCGTGATGAAGCCGGCTGCCCTGATATCTGCTGGGACCAGTACGTTCTCGGTAATGACCGTAACGATTCTATCCGTGATATTATCAACGAGTACCGCCTTGAAACAGAAAAGATGTACCCCGGTACAGCGTTCTCCTCAGAGTGCACCCTCTATTATGAGTCTGATATTGATAATACAGACTTTACCTGGAACTGGATATATTGGTCCGATAAGCGGGACTACAGACCCTATATGCACATAATCCGCACACTCCGTCCCAATATGAACGTTGACTCCACACCCGAATACGTAAAGCTTATCTTTATGGATAACCTTATGATGAACGTATACCCCTCACATCCTGAGGAGTATAACGGCGGCGCGCTTATTTCTGAGTACCCCGAATTCTCCGATGCAGTAAAGACCTGTGCCGCTCTCAGAAAGGCTTATCTTGACTATTTTGTAGACGGTGTTATGGTCTCCGACTGTCCCCTCAGCGAGGACTCCGACTGCAGAGTAACGGGATATCTTAAGGAAGGCGAGAATAAGCTTCTCCTTATTGCATATAAGAATAACAGCGGCGAAAGCGCTCTCAGCCTTGACCTTTCTGACTTTATGGCAGGAGATAGCTTTGGCTACGTTATCAAAGACGAAAAGGGAAATGCTGTTTGCGACGGTAACGTTGACTGCAAGGGAACTGTCTCCTTTGAGGGAGAAGCAGGCAAGCTTTATATGATCGAAATAGCATAAGCTGAAATGACTGTAATTATAAATAAGATCGCCGTCATGTTTATCATGATGGCGATCGGATTTCTTCTCGGCAAATTAAAAATAGTAACGAGCGACGGCAACCGAGTGCTGTCAAACGTGTCTCTCCTTCTTGTAAGTCCTCTGCTCACCTTTGTTTCCTATCAGAGAGAATATTCTTCGGCAATTGCAGAAAAACTCCTGTGGGCACTCGGACTTTCGGTTCTTGCCTATATTGTTCAGATAGGGTTTCCTTTTCTTGTAACACCGAGAAAAAGAGAAGGAAGAGCCGTTGAGCGAATGTCCCTTATATTCTCAAATTGCGGATATATAGGAATTCCTCTGGTTCAGAGCGTTTTCGGAAACGACGGAGTAATATTCTTAACAATGAATATAGCCGTGTTCTATGTGCTTACGTGGACTCTTGGCGTTTCATTGATGACGGGAAAGACCTCGCTGAAGGACACTTTGAAGAATCTTTGCACACCCGCAGTATTTGCGGTGGTTCTCGGACTTCTGTTTTTCTTTTTCAGAATTAAGCTTCCCGCAGTAATATTCGAGCCTCTCAACTCAATCGGCGAAATGAATACGCCTCTTGCAATGCTCATTGCAGGAGCAACACTTTCGGGAACCGATATAGTCAAATGCCTAAAAAATGGCCGTATGTATCTTTTGTCAGCATACAGACTTTTTGCAATGCCCCTGATATGCGCGGCGCTTCTTTTTGCAATGTCATTTCTCGGAGCTGATCACAGCATACTCACTATAGTTCTTATTGCGGCATCCTGTCCGTCGGCGGTTATCACCACAATGTTTGCCCACCGCTTCGGCGGGGACAGCGTCCTTGCCTCCGAGATATTTGCCGTGTCCACCATACTTTCCGGATTAACTATCCCCCTTGTCCTGTGGCTGTTTTCTCTGACGGGAATAAGCATAGGCGCCTGAATATACGAAAGGAGTGATTTTTTCAATGCATCCGATAAAGCATTTTATAACGGTAGCAAAGCATAGATCTAAGGTCATCTCCCATTGTAAGAAGGCAGGGATTTTTTGGCAGGGGCTTTTTCACGATATGTCAAAATACTCTCCCGTAGAATTCTGGAACGGTGCCAAGCACTTTGAAGGAACGAGAAGCCCAAACGTTGGTGAGAGAACAGAGAAGGGCTATTCCGATGCGTGGCTCCACCATAAGGGAAGGAACCGCCACCATTTCGAATACTGGACAGATTACGATGCAAATAAGCATTGCGTAGTACCCGTAAAGATGCCCCTTCGCTACGTTGCGGAAATGTTTTGCGACAGAGTTGCGGCAAGTAAGATATACAGGGGTGGGGATTATAAAAGCTCAGACCCTTACGATTATTTCATAAAGGGCAAGGCAAACAGATTTATACATCCCGAAACACATGAGCTTTTGGAAAAGCTCCTTATTATGCTCCGCGACGAAGGAGAAGAAAAGGCATTTGCCTATCTCAGAACACTTGTAAAAAGTAAAAAGGAATATTAAAACAAAAGCCTGTCGCAGAAGCGCGACAGGCTTTTTGTCTCCCCGTCATATTTTGGATTGAGAGGGGAGATGGATATGCTATGTGGCTATAGAAAAAGCGAGGAACTAAGTTAGTCCTTCCCCCGCGGACGTAATGTAAAACTAAGCTTAAAGTCTATGTGTCCGCTCTGTCCTCGCAGGAGCGAGGACCCAAGTTAGTCCTTCCCCCATGATTCGGGGGAAGGTGGCTCCTTAGAGTGAAGGCAGATGATTGCAAA
>JAFQDC010000081.1 GCA_017416205.1 Clostridia bacterium
AGGCGTAGTTACCGATGGAGGTGAGTCCTTCATTGAGTACTATAGTTCTCAATGACGTACAATTCTGGAAGGCGTAAGCATTAATAGCAGTAAGGCTTTCGGGAAGGATAACTTCTTCAATGGAAGTATGGTTTCTGAAAGCATACTTAGGAATTGCCGTAACACCTTCATCTATCTCAATCTTCTTAAGACTTGTACAGCCTTCAAAGGGTGAAATGTGATAATCCAAAGAATCTGAAGCATCGTTTCGTCTGGAAAGTGTCGTTGTCCATCCCGCAGGATAACCAACCTCGGAGAGCTTAGTACAGTTGTAGAACGCTCTTCCGGCCATCGTAGTTACGCTGTCGGGGATATCTATGCTTTTAAGTGACGTACAGTTCTGGAATGCATATGCTCTGATAGTTGTTAAGGTATCGGGAATGAATATTTCTGTAACACCCGTACATCCGCTGAACGTATAACCGTCTATTAGTGTGATAGTTGAGGGGATAACTATACTTTTGATTCCTGTACAGTTCTGGAACGCATAAGTTCCGATGGCTGTAAGACCTTCATTCAAGCTGAGAGTCTTAATTCCGGAGCAGTTTGCGTACGCATAATTACCGATAGTACGGAGCGCTTCAGGTGTCACTATTTCTGTAAGTCCCGTGCAACTTCCAAAGGCGTAGTTACCGATGGAGGTGAGTCCTTCATTGAGTACTATAGTTCTCAATGACGTACAATTCTGGAAGGCGTAAGCATTAATAGCAGTAAGGCTTTCGGGAAGGATAACTTCTTCAATAGAAGCAGCATATCTGAAGGCGTAATTGGGAATTGCCGTAACACCTTCATCTATCTCAATCTTCTTAAGACTTGTACAGCCTTCAAAGGGTGAAATGTGATAATCCAAAGAATCCGAAGCATCGTTTCGTCTGGAAAGTGTCGTTGTCCATCCCGCAGGATAACCAACCTCGGAGAGCTTCGTGCAGTTGTAGAACGCTCTTCCGGATATGGTAGTAACACTGTCGGGGATATCTATGCTCTCAAGTGACGTACAGTTCTCAAAGGCATAGGCGTAGATAGTCTTAACTCCCTCGCTCATGTTTACTTCACTGAGAGAGGTACAGCCTTCGAATGCTCTTGTTCCTATTGTCGTCATTGCTGCGGGAACAGTGATCTCTCTAAGCGCTGTACAGCCGCGGAACATCTCGTCGCCGATGTTTGTCAGCATGCTGTCAAGCTCAACGGAAACAAGGGCAGTACATCCGTAGAACACACCGCTGCCCGTTTCTTCCATTGTCGCGGGGAACACTACCTTCTTAAGTGCAGTATTTCCCTTAAATGCGTTTGCCGCTATTTTCTGAACTATGTATCCACCAAGCTCCGACGGGATCTTTATGGCAGTAAGATCTCCCGTATAGCCGGTTATCCTACAGTAGGTACCGTTCAGTATTTCATACGTAAAGTCATCAGTCTCCTCGCAAACGAGTTCTTCCTCTTCATCTTCGGGAAGGACTTCCTCGACGTCAGAGTCTTCGGCCACTATTTCGTCAGCCAAAGTCTCTATGGCAGATACGTTTATAACGGATAAAAGCATCGCCAAGGTCAGGATAAGAGACAAAATCCTTTTTCCTATACTTGCAGTTTTCATTTTTTCCTCCGGAAAAATAAATATTCATATTAATTATATTACATTGTCTTTGAATTGTAAATATAATATCATTTTTATAACCGGGTTATTCTTGACACACCCTTTCAAATATAGTATCATTTTTGTATAAAATATACCCGAAAGGATATTCTGCGATGACATATGATATTTACGGTGAAGACGGTGCCCGTCTTTCCCTTGAAGAAATAAACGATGGTGCGATCACCTATCTTAAGGTTAAGATGCAGTATTCAGAGCCCTGTGAGCCAAAGCCCTTTCACGTGGAGTGGATGGAGCCTGTAACAGATACATATTCCTTCTGGGGCCCAAACGTTGGCACCGTGCGCCATCTTGCACCCGACTGGAGTCCGAGAAATTCTGATGCCCGTATTGCGTCGGGTGCACCCGTTCACGCGGTCATCTCTGCCGATGATACAAATAAGACTACAATAGCACTGTCAGACCCAAAGATCCCCACAAATATTTCTACGGGTATTGATGAAAAGGCTGCGGCAATGAAATATAGGGTCTCCTTTTTCATAAAGCCTGCAGCTCCTCTTACCGACTACAGTGCAACCGTACGTATCGACCGCAGACGGATCAATTATTGCGATGCTGTAAGAGGTGCTGTGAGCTGGTGGGAGAAGGATTGCGGATATATTCCCGCCTCCGTGCCCGAAAGCGCCCGCCTTCCCATGAACTCCCTCTGGTATTCCTTCCATCAGGATCTGGATTTTGATAAAATACTTGAGCAGTGCCGCCTTTCAAAGCCTCTCGGAATGGATACGGTAATTATTGACGACGGCTGGCAGACTACGGATACAAACGGCGGTTACGCATATTGCGGTGACTGGAAGCCTATAGGTCTTCCCCGAATCGCAGAGCTTGTAGGGGAGATACACAAGATCGGAATGAAGGTGATCCTCTGGTTCTCCGTGCCATTTCTCGGTAAGTATTCCGAAAGCTTTGAGGAATTTAAGGATTACACCCTTTATTCCTATAATAACGATACCATATACGCCCTTGACCCCCGATACAAAAAGGTGAGAGATTATCTTATCGGCATCTATTCGGCGGCGGCAAGGGAATGGAAGCTTGACGGATTGAAGCTTGATTTTATCGACTCCTTCTGCCTTGGAAACGATGAGGGCAAGCCTACGTGGGAGCGTGACTACACAAGCCTTGAGGATGCGGTGGACGTTCTTATGACCGATGCAGCCAAGGCTCTTTTGGAGATAAATCCCGAAATGATGATAGAATTCCGCCAGAGCTATATCGGCCCCGCCATCAGAAAATACGGAAATATGCTGAGAGTGGGAGACTGCCCCTGCGATGCCCTCTCAAACAGAAGAGCAATTATAGATCTGCGCCTGATTTCTGGAAAAACTGCGGTTCATTCCGATATGCTTATGTGGAACGTTGAGGATTGGGCGGAAAACGTTGCGCTTCAGCTTGCAAGCATTCTATTTGCCGTTCCCCAGATATCCGTTCATCTTGATAAGATAACTAAGGGGCAAATGAAAGCTCTTTCTCATTATCTTTCCTTCTGGCGCGAAAAGAGACATATCCTTCTTGACGGGGAATTCTATGCCGCCTGCCCCGCAACGACGTACAGCTATGCTTATGCACACAGAACGGGAGAAGCGGTATACGTGCTTTATGAAAATCCCGTTATCGCATCGGGATGGAATAAGCTTTCCTGCGTAAACTGCGGATGCGGCGAATTTATATATCTTGACGGATACGTCGGCAAGACCTACCGTACAGTAAACTGTATGGGAGAGGAATTATCCTCGGGAATCGTATCAAGCGACGTTGAAAAGATCCCCGTCCCCGTAGGCGGAATGGTGTTTATTAAGTAATAGAAAAGCAGTTGCGTTTTTCGCAACTGCTTTTTCTTGATTTTGACGATAAATTGGAGTTTATAGTACTATGCAGAACCTTTTTTGAAAAAAAGGTTCTGCACTCCAAAAAACTTTCAAACTGACAAAGGGAACAAAAGGCAAAAGGCTCTGCTAAAGAAAAAGACGTCAAAAATGAACGAGCTCATTTTTGACGTTTTTTCTTGCAGAGAAGGCGCACAGCGCCGCAGTACTTTGTACTGCAACCTTTTGCCTGCAAACTTTATATATACCAATTTTTAAAAGTTTTTGGGGGAGGAGGAAGAAAAAACGATTGAGTATCGTTTTTTCAACGACGTAACTAAAACAAGGAGAGTATCGAGGTGAGTGTATCGAACCGATGATAATCGACTATGTTTTAGGAAGTGGTGGGGGACTTTTCTCAAAAAGTCCCCCACATAATCACTCTTGTTCAAACTCCAATTTATCGCTCTGTTATTTCGAATTCAAAAGCCTGTTGCGTTTTTCTCAACAGGCTTTTAGCTTTCTTTTTTATTCTTCAACTGTTCTGTCGTATACGATAAAGCTGTAAACGAAGGGGCGGCTGATATTTGCGGCGGTAACTGCCGCGTATCCGGTATTTTTAAATTTGAGTGTAGGTGCTTCGGTCACGTCAACTACGTCTGCATTGCTTGTGGAGTATTCCGCATTGCCTACTACAGCAGTGTGGAAAAACGTATCTCCGCTTTCAAAAAGCTGAGCCTCTCCCGCACTTCTGTCAGGACCCCCGTCCTCTGCAAAAACACAAACAACGTAGGATTTTGCAGCACCGTTCTTAACGTATCCGATAAGGGTAACGCCCTCTGATACGGGGGTAACCTTTCCGTCCTCTGATACTGTTGCAACAGAGGGCTTTGAGGACTCATAATGATCGGCACCCTCGGCAATTTTGAAGGCCTCGCACTCTTCGCCGATATAAGCGTATCTGTAGCCGCGAACCATAACTGTTGAAAAATCAATTTGGGAGTCCTTTGCGCTTTCTTCATTTTTTTCTGTTGTGTCCTTTGCGGTAGTATCCGCAACTGTCGTGTCCTCGGGGGCATCTTCATTGCCCTTTCCGCAGGAGAAGAGAGATACAAGCATTATTGCTGCAAGTAAGATAGATATAATTTTTTTCATATTTCCTCCGAAATCAATCATTTAACATTTCAAAAAGCTCGTCCTCGGAAAGCACCTTGATGCCCAGCTCATTTGCGCGGTCAAGCTTTGAGCCTGCCGCCTCGCCTGCAACGACGAACGAGGTCTTTTTCGATACGCTTCCCGCAACCTTTGCGCCCCGCGCTTTAAGCTTTTCCGTAGCCTCGCTTCGGGTAAGCCTTGAAAGGGTTCCCGTGAGAACGAAGGTGAGCCCTGCAAGGTCAGCGGAAACCGCCTCCTTTTTTTCTTCCTCCGTGACTACGCCAAACGAGGAGAGACGGTCAATAAGCTCTCTCGTTTCGGGAAGGGCGAAGAAATCAACAAGGGTCCGTGCCATTATCTCGCCAACGTCGTCGACTTTGAGAAAATCGTCGCTCACAGCCTCAAACATGGGGGCGATGCCGCCGAAATGCGAGCATATGGCCTCACTTGCCGCTTCGCCGATGTGGCGCACGCCAAGACCGAAAAGAAGCTTTGAAGCGCCTCTCGTCTTTGATCTTTCAATAGCAGAAAGGAGATTCTCCGCTGAAAGGGAGCCCATTCCGGGGAGATCTTCAATATCCTCTTTTTTGAGGGTATAGATATCTGCAACATCTGAGATAAGGTCGTTTTCCAAAAGAAGCTTTACCGTTCTCGGGCCCATACCGTCGATGGACATTGCGCCCTTTGAAGCAAAGTGAGTTATGCGGCGCTCAAGCTGAGCGGGGCATGCCGCGTTGATACAGCGGACAGCGCCCTCCTCAAAGTCATCATCCCCCTCATCAGCTCCGTCAAAGACAAGCCTTCCTCCGCAGGAGGGGCAGCATTCGGGGAAGCGGAATACGGTCTCCGTACCGTCACGCTTTTCCGAAAGGGATCGTACAACCTCGGGAATGATATCCCCCGCCTTTCTGACAATTACCGTATCACCGATACGGATATCGCGCTCGCGGATGATATCGATATTATGAAGGGTCGCTCTTGCAACGCTTGTTCCCGCAAGTCGAACGGGTGAAAGCTCGGCCGTAGGTGTAAGCACTCCCGTTCTTCCCACCTGAACGGTGATGTCAAGAAGCTTCGTTTCCTTTTCCTCGGGGGGATACTTATATGCCACCGCCCATTTGGGGGTGCTTGTGTTTTCTCCGAGAAGCTCTCTCTGGCGAAGGGAATTGATCTTTATCACCGCGCCGTCAATGTCGTTAGGCAGGGAGTCCCTTGCTTCGCCAAGCTTTCTGATGGCGTCAAGGATCTTTTCTGTACTGTCAGTAACGGCGAGAAGATCGATAACGGGAAAGCCAAGCTCGCCCATTCTGTGAATGGTGTCGGAATGAGTCGCGGGAGTCCTGCCGTCAGGCCAAAGATCGCCGATCTGATGGTTGAAAACAAATATATCAAGGCCGCGTTTTGCGCAAACCTCGGAGTCAAGCTGGCGGAGTGAGCCTGCCGCCGCGTTGCGGGGATTGGCCCACAGCTTTTCCCCTGCTTCTTCCTTTTCACGGTTAAGCCTTTCAAACTCGCATCGCGGCATATAGACCTCGCCGCGCACTGTAAGTGAGATGGGAGAGGGAAGCTTTTTCGGGATTGAGCTTATTGTGAGGATATTTGCGGTAACGTCCTCGCCCTCCTCGCCGCCGCCGCGGGTGGCGCCGAGAACAAGGTCTCCGTTCTCGTAGGTAAGACCCACGGAAAGACCGTCGATCTTCGGCTCAACGGTAAATTCGATCTTTTCTTCTCCCATTTCACTAAGGGCCACCTTTGTCTTTTCAACGAAAGCGGTGATCTCCTCAAAGGAGAAAACGTCGGAGAGGGAGCCCATCTTAACGGGATGGCGCACCTTTTTGAATTTATCGTCAGCCTTGCCGCCCACCTTATGAGTGGGGGAGTCCTTGCGGTCAAGCTCGGGGAACTCGGCTTCAAGATCCAAAAGCTCTCGGAACATCATATCATATTCAAAATCGGATATTTCAGGCTGATCCTTTTCGTAGTAGAGCCTTGAGTGGTAGGCAAGTTCCTCTCTCAGCTCTTTTATTCTTTTTTCGGCATCGTTTCTGTTCATTGATTTATCCTTTGATAAAGATTCATATATTGATTATACCACCTGAGAGCTCATATTACAAGAAATAAATTTCATATAAGGTATTGACAGGGGGAGGAATGAGTACTATAATCAACATATGAACAGTTATTCATATGTTTGCATAAGGAGGAGTTATGACAGAGCATCATTGCGATGATTTTGAAGGAGTAAAGGCATCCCTTCCCGATGACGAGATGCTGTACGATCTTGCAGAGCTTTACAAGATATTCGGTGACACCACACGCATCAAGCTTTTGTATATCCTATTCGAGGGGGAGATGTGCGTTCAGCACTTGGCTGAGCTTCTCGGAGTTTCTCAGTCGGCAGTTTCCCATCAGCTCCGCATCCTCAAAAGCTCCCGCCTCGTAAGATACCGTAGAGAGGGAAAGACCATATACTATTCCCTTGCCGACGACCACGTTCGAAGCATCATCGAATGCGGCGTGGAGCATATAAACGAGTGATAAGGATGCAAAAACTTTTTTGAAAAAAAGTTTCTGCACTTCAAAAAACTTCAATAAAAGGAGATAAAACAATGATCAAAACATTCAGACTTTCAGAGGTAGACTGCCCCGTATGTGCAGGTAAGATGCAGGATCTTATTGCCGCAATCGACGGCGTTAAGACAGCCCGAATAGATTTTCTCGTTCTCAAGCTCACAATTGAAGCAGATGAGGGAGATTTCAAAAAGATACTGAAGCAGGCGCAGAAGGCTGTTCGCAAGATCGAGCCTGACTGTGAGATCGAGGAGATATGAAAAAGCTGAAATTTAATAAGGGGCAAAGAAAACGCTTACTTTCAATAATTCTTGGCGTATCCTTTGCCGCTGTCGGTATAGTATTTTCCTTCTTTAGCTTTCCCTTTGCCCCTCTCGTTTCCTCCCTTGCGTTTATTGCGGCGGGAGTTTCTGCGGGAGTTATGTGCGTCACCCGCGCGGTAAGGGGAATCTTCTCGGGAAATTTCTTTGATGAAAATACCCTTATGACCATTGCCGCAATCGGCGCTATCCTGCTTGGAGAATACGCCGAGTGCGCCGCCGTTATGATACTTTATCAGGTGGGCGAGCTTTTCCAGTCAATTGCCGTTGGCAGATCCAGAAGGGCAATAAGTGAGCTTTCCTCTCTTTGCCCCGATTATGCAAATCTCCTTTCTGATGGTGAAGAAAAGCAAGTACATCCCTCAGAGCTCTCTGTTGGAGATATTATCCGCATAAAGGCAGGAGAGCGCATCCCCGTTGACTGCGTCATAACAAAGGGAGAGACAAGCGTTGACACCTCCCCCGTAACAGGCGAGAGCATTCCCCGTGATGCTATAGAGGGGGACACGCTCTATTCCGGCTGCATAAACAAAAGCGGACTTATTGAAGCTGAAGTTTCTGCTACCACCGCTGACAGCGCGGCAGGCCGGATCCTTGCCTTAACTGAAACCGCAAGTGAGAAAAAGACGAAGGCGGAGGCATTCATCACCCGCTTTGCAAAGGTATATACCCCCCTTGTTACAGCCTTTGCGGCAACTGTTGCATTTGCAGTTCCACTTGTGATTTGGGCTGTGGGAGCATCCTCCTTTTCGGAGGCATTCCTTGTGTGGAGCGAAAAGGCTCTCACAATGCTTGTAATATCCTGCCCCTGCGCCCTTGTGATCTCCGTGCCTCTCGGGTATTTCTGCGGACTTGGAAATGCGTCCAAAAACGGCGTTCTCATTAAGGGAAGCACCTATATGGACATTCTCGGAGAGGTAGACTGCGCGGTATTTGATAAAACGGGCACTCTCACGGAGGGTATCCTGTCCGTAACAAAAACGGAAAGCGAGATTTCAAGAGATGAGCTTCTCTCCCTTGCGGCGGCGGCTGAGAAAAACTCCTCCCATCCCATTGCAAAGGCAATAACGGGAGCTGCTGAGGAAAAGTATACTGCCGAGAGTGTGACTGAGCTTTCGGGAGTGGGAGTTTTTGCGGTCCTTTCCGATAAAAGAGAAATAAAGGTAGCGCGGCCCGAAAAGCAGGTGTCAGAGACCTGCGTTGAGGTATTCCTTGACGGCAGCCTGCTTGGGCGGATATATTTTGAAGACAGCATCAAGCCAACGGCAAAGGGCGCAATGACAGAGCTCCGTGAGCTTGGGGTCAAAAAGACCGTAATGCTTACGGGAGATAACGAAAGCGGAGCTGAAAAGGTAAGTAAGGCCGCAGGCATAGACGTTGCCCTTGCAAAGCTTCTCCCCGAGGATAAATACGAAAAGATAGAAGAGCTTTGCCGGGAGGGCAAGGTGCTTTACTGCGGAGACGGAATTAACGATTCCCCCTCTCTTGCCCGTGCCGACGTTGGAATCGCAATGGGAGCTTTGGGAAGCCCTGCCGCAATAGAGGCGGCAGACGTAGTCCTTATGGGAAGCGATCTCACCCGTATTCCATACTCAGTCCGCCTTTCAAAAAGAACGGTGCGCACGGTAAGAGCAAATATTGTGATCTCTCTCGGAGTAAAGATCGCAGTCCTTATTCTTGCATCCCTCGGACTTGTGGGAATGTGGGCGGCCATTCTTGCAGACGTTGGCGTTTGCATTCTTTGCGTAACCAATTCAATGAGACTTTTGAAATGAAAAAACCGGGCCGTGCATTAATTTGCAGGGCTCGGTTTTAATATTATAAGACTGTTTTGATCAATATGGTCTCAGAGATGTTGCTTATGTTGACAAGATAAGCTAATGATGTTATAATTTTTATATAATACGCAATGAACGGAGGACAATTATGAAAAAAAGCATCTCTGTGATTCTGGCAATACTTATGTTAATTGCAATCGTTCCGATAAATGCTATTCCTATATGGGCAGCAGAAGGGGAATTTGCTGGCGGAAGCGGTACGGAGGAAGATCCTTACCTGATTGAGAATAAGTATCAATTGAACAACGTGCGAAATCATTTGAGCTCCAGCTTTAAGCTGATCAATGATATTGAGTTCTCTCATGCCGATTTTGCCGAGGGCGGCGAGTTTTATAATGACGGACAGGGCTGGGAGCCTATTGGTGACCCATGGAATCGCTTTGGCGGAAAATTCGATGGCGATTGCTATAAGATTAGTAATTTATGTATTAATAATCCGCGTTATTATGCAGGCTTATTTTCCAGCGTTTCAACCTTTGCTACAATTGAGAATGTCATTTTGGCGGAGTGCAATATAATTTCTGATAATTATGCAGGTGGAATTACCGGTGAACTCAGTACAGGTAACGGTCCTGTAAATATCAGCAATTGTTATGTTTCCGGAACAATATCAGGTAGATATGCAGTAGGAGGTATTTGTGGTCGATGTAATTTTTACACTAATACCGGAATTGATAATTCTATAAAAATTGAGCAATGCTTCAATACTGCAACTATTAGTGGCGAAATGGCAGGTGGCATTCTTGGATATATTGATATATCCGGATGGGGTGAGACTCCGGAGCTATCGAAATGTTGTAATACCGGCACTGTTGTCGGAAGTGAATATGCGGGTGGTATTCTGGGCCATTCATATGGTGTACACGAAATTGGTACAAGTTGGTACAATGGATGTGAAGTTACAAATTCCTATAATTCAGGCACGGTAGTTAACAGCGATTCCACTAAGCTAGGAGGAATAATTGGTGCGGTTGATATTGGCAGAATTGCGGCAATGTATTCATACAGTGTCGATATGCCGTTGATAGGCAAAGTAGGCGCGTCAGCATCTTACTCGATGAACGGTTCTAAAGAGATCAGCTCTGACGATGAGAAGCATAATGATAAATCATATTATTCGTCTTTCGATTTTGATACGGTATGGACAATGGATGGAGATGAAAGTTATCCCTATCCCGAGCTTTTGTGCTTCAGATTGCAGGACACCCCTGTGATTTCAGGAGATTGCAGTTACCTTTCTTATGCTTTTGCAGATGTTTCAGGCTTTCGGCAACCAGATGCTGAATATCAATACCGATGGTACATTGATGAGTGTGTCGTTTCTGATAGTGTAGGCTATACTTTTACTGCAAGTGATATCGGAAAGGAAGTAAAACTGGAGATTACAAGTATGAATCCTTTATATAAGGGGTCTGTTTCTGCCAAAGCGGTAGTAAGGAAGGCTCCACAAACAGAGATTTTTACTTTCCTTCCCGAGCTTTTATTCTTTGATAGCAATAAATTTGAAATTAGTACGGTAGCCACTCAGGAATACAGCCTTGATAACGAGAATTGGCAGGATAGCGGCGTGTTCAGCGGCCTTGAATCTAACAAAGAGTATACGGTATACTCCCGCATAAAGGAAAATGATCTGTATTATGCCGGTGAGTCGGCGCCGGTCCTCACGGTTACAACAGCGCGCACACCTATATCCGGTACGGTTTCCATAATTGGTGAGCCCAGGTACGGCAACGTTCTTACAGCTGACCTGACCGGTGTTCTTGAGGATTGTAATACTTTTGAATATGAATGGCGTATAAGCGGTCAGGCGGTAAGTACTGAGTATTCATACGAGATCAAAAAGGAGGATATCGGAAAATCAATAATCCTTATAGTGTCAGGCGTAGGAGATTATGACGGTAAGCTTGCCTCAAATCCGCCCCTTTCAATAAAGAAAGCTCTTTCCCCCCTGATGAATGCGCCCATACTTGAGAGCGTTACCGGCAATTCGGTTTCTCTTGCTTTTGTTGAAGGTGCCGAATACAGTCTTGACGGGATTATTTGGCAGAAATCACCTGTGTTTGAAGATCTCCTCCCGGCAACAGAATATACGTTTTGTCAGAGATTTGCAGAAACAGAAACCCATTTCCCGGGAGAGACCAGTGAGCTCAGAAGAGTAACCACGCTGAAAAAAACGACGTTGACGCCTGATGCCCCGATCGTTGAAAATGTAACTGCGGATGCCGTTGTTTTGGAAAAAAACGACGGGTATGAATACAGTATGGACGGTGTGTTCTGGCAGGCAAGCAATATTTTCGAGGGACTTTATCCGGATACAGAGTATGTTTTTTATCAGAGAATTGCTGAAACGTCAGAGTCGTATGCAAGTGACGTAAGCGAGGTTACAGTGATCAAAACAACCAACGTGCTTCCCGGAGATATAAATAATAACGGTTTCATTAATGCAGTTGACTCAAATCTTTTAAAGCAGGTTATAGTCGGATTGATAAACGCAGAGCCGGGAAGCGTTATATGTGTGGCGGCGGATATTGATAAAAACGGAATAATCAATGCGGTGGATTCTTTGATTCTGAAAAAAATCATCATCGGTGATTATGTTGTTACGGGTTAATACTTAAGGAGCGGTTGCAATGCAACCGCTCCTTTTTATCTGTTCGCTTTTTATTGGAAAGCTTGCGCAGTTATTTGATTATGACGGGAGATTCGTCACAAATATCGGTTCTGCTTTTTTTATTGATCTTTTCGCAAAGCAGTGTGCTTGCCTTGTGCTCCTTTGCGATATCCCATATCCGTTTACCTTTTTCGGGAAAGCATACCTTGATAACACAATCGTTGCTCTGAACGGTATTTTTATCTCCGATGCAGGCTTCCCATATGGGGAAGAGCGATTCAAGCTCAAATGCTGCAAGAGATACCGATATCCGGCATTCTGCATGGATCTTTTGCTCCTGAATCGTGCAGTTACATCCCGATGCTCCTGCTTTTGCATGAAAAATAAGCTCTGAAGGGGCTTTTTCCTCTGATATGGGTATTTCTGCGGAGAACGGGGTGGAAAATTCCTCTGTTATGATCTCTCCGCCTGAAGCGATATAGGCTGAGAAGCTGCAAAGGCCGAAGGCTGTTGCTTTTCCCTTTGATGTGGTTACTTTTTCGATCTTGGCATCCGCGATACATGAAACGAGATAATCCTCCTGTGCTTTTTGTCCTTTTCGTCTTCCCTCTGCCGCGAGGGAGAGAGAGGTGTTTGAACAGCAAAGCAGGCTTTGGCTTTTGATCTCACGGTGAGAGCTTTTAAATTCGTACTCGCGTGAATAGATATCCTCCGTAAAAGTTATCTGTCCCGCATTCGCCGTATAGACGTCGAGGTCGTATTCCGCATCAAAATACAGTGTGGCTCCGTCATCTCCAAGGGTTACTGAGATCTGAGCGAGTCTTCCCGCCGCTACAGCCTTTGTGTTCTTTGTGACCGTCTCGCCGTCCACCCGCTCTTCAAAGGGAATGCTGTGGCAGTACGTTCCATATGCTCCGTCTGAATTCTGAACGATAATGCTGAGAGCAATTTCTCCCTTGACGTTCACTATCCTGCTGTCAGCTCTTGTCTCGTTTATGAGGATATCACCGTAACACATAACAGGCTTCATTATTCCGTCTGTCTTCAGCTCATCCTTGGCGCTCCCCGTCAGCTGATACAGCTTTTTTTCAATACACTCAGCTTGCCGTTCCAGCTTTTCCATGCTTCTGCGCCTTGCAGTATCAAGAGGAGAGCTTTCCGGTCCTGCTATCATTGGCAGATAGGGTTCATATTTATCATATGATATACGGTTTTTTACCCGTGCCTTGAGAGAGATCTTTCTTGGTCCGAGGGGGCGTGCGCTGATGCCTTCGGCAACACTTTCAACGTTTATACAGTCTGCGGATATTACCCCGTCGGGAACCGTTGTGACCTGACTGTATTCGGTAACGTACGGAACGCAGGAAAGTGTCTGATCATCACCGATGTATAAAACGTCAAAGCTGAGGGTGCCTCCCGTTTCAAGCTCATTGTCGTGGATATACTTCGAATCGGGGATCGCACTTGCCCGAACCGTAACTATCTTTCGTATTTCCGGATAATAATCCGGCATAATAAGCTCACCGCCAAAGTCTCCCGTGACCGTGTTAATCCCGCCGTAAACGCAAAAGGCAGGAGATTTTTTCATATCTGCAACAGATCTTTCCATAAAAAATATTATCCTTTCGTAGGCTCTACGGTATTGTATGATGTAAGAGAGGCAGATATTACAGATATTACAAAAGAGAAAAAGAACTGTCGCAGAGCAATGCGACAGTTCTTTGAAATGTACGTTAAAAGAAATAAGCGGGAGTAACCGTTGCTACAGAGAATTTTTTCAGCGCTTCTGTGTCTACGGTGATATCGTCAAAATAGCTTTCGATAAGTGCGCGGTATGCGCTTTCGCGGACAAGCTCTTTAAAGCTGTCTGCACCCTTTCCGAAGAAGTCGGCGTTATCCTCATTCTTCCATGCTCCCTCGTCAAGAGAAAGCTTTTTGATTATGCAGGTGCCCGTTTCAGACTCGACTGTGGCAGTCTCTCCCTCCTTGAGCTTTTCACATTCCGCAACAAGACGGTAATAAAGCATATCGGAGTAGGAGTCTGCCGCAGAGTAGTAATATCCGTTTTTATAGGTCTTCAGCTCTGAGTATTCTTCATAGAGCTTGTCGAAATCCTCGCCCGCCGCAAGGCCGTCCTGTACTTTTTTGATAATCGCCTTTTTCTCAGCCTTATCCTCGGCGCTCAGGTCCTGAGTTTTGTAATATCCGTCGTCACCTGTGACTCGGTTTCCGTCATCGTCCGTTACGTATTCATAGGCATCGTTTACGTAAATGAGCTGAAGATGTACGTAATTCTCCTTATAGAAGGTCTCGAAATCCTCGTCGGTGAGAGCCTTAATACCGTTATCACCGTATAGATGATCAAACACCTTAGCGCTCTTTTCCTCTTCAAGGTAGATCTTTTCAAGGATCTTAAGATTGATGCCGTATTCGCCGAGCATTGTGTTCATCATATTTTTACTGCCCTCGGCGCGCTCAAGGATGAGGTCCTGAATATACGCCTTTATGCTTTCTCTCTCGGACTCCGTATAGGAAAGGCCGTATTCGGAGAAGAGCTTTGAGGCAACAAGAGTAGTTTTAACAGCCTCAAGGGTAACTCCGTCAAAGTACTCGGCAACGGTCTCGGTGTCAGAGAGCTTTGAGTTCCAGTATTCGGCGGTGTTCTTAACATCCTCGTAGCTGTATATATAGTTTCCCTTATAGCTGCTTGCCCAGTAGCTGTACATAGCCTCGGTAACGGTGTGGTCGCCGAGGGTGAGCACTGCGGGAGTTTTGTCACCGCCGCAGGACACAAGGGACAGGCAGAATATAAGTGCCAGAATAAGTGAAATTATTTTTCTCATAAATATCTCCGTTGGTGGAATCTTCAGTTTATAATACCACAAAAGATAACTTTTTTCTACCGGTTTTCTGCAGTTAATTGTATATATTCCGTTAAAAAGTCTGCGAGGAAGTCTGCAGTTTGGGCGCCGCGCTGTTTTTTTACGGAAATTGCGGGAATAGCGCCAAGAGTCATACGCACACTTCCGGGGTATTTCTCCGCAAGCTTTCGAACAGCAGTCAGGTCGGGGCTTTCGCAGGTGAGGATAAGCTCACGTTCCCGCTCCTCGATCTTTTTCATACCCGCCGTAATGCCGAGACCGCGCACCAAGGCTATTCGGCAAAGGTTCATTGCGGCTCTGGGAGGATCGCCAAAGCGGTCGCAAAGCTCGTCTATCATATCGGAGAAGTCCTCCTCGCGCTGAATACGGGCGATCTTTCGGTACATCTCCATTCGCTGTGCGCCGTCCTTGATATAACCCTTGGGGAGATAGGCATCTGCGCGAACGTTGACGGAGCAGTCCTCTCTGGGCTTCTTTGCCTCGCCCTTTTCCTCAAGCACTGCCTCCTCGAGAAGCTTTATATACATATCGTATCCCACAGCCTCCATATGTCCGTGCTGCTGAGAGCCGAGGAGATTGCCTGCGCCTCGTATCTCAAGGTCGCGGAGAGCGATCTTGAATCCTGCGCCGAAGGCGGCATACTCCTTCATTGCGCGAAGGCGCTTGTCTGCGATCTCCGTCAGTTGCTTCATTTTGGGATAGGTGAAATATGCGTAAGCACGTCTTGATGAGCGTCCCACGCGACCGCGTATCTGATGAAGCTGAGAAAGGCCGAAGCGGTCTGCGTTCTCGATAATAAGGGTGTTTGCGTTTGAAATATCAACGCCTGTTTCAATGATGGTGGTGCAGACGAGGATATCCACCTCACCTCGCACAAGCGCCGCCCAGATATCCTCAAGCTCCTCACGGTCCATTCGTCCGTGAGCAACGGCAATTCGCGCATCGGGCAATTCCTTCTGAAGCTTTGCGGACAGGGTATAAAGATATTCAATGTTGTTGTTGAGATAGAATACCTGACCGCCGCGGCGAAGCTCACGTCTTATTGCCTCGGCGATTATTGCATCGTCGTGCTCCATAACGTAGGTCTGAACGGGGGAGCGAAGACCGGGAACGTCGTCAAGAAGGCTCATATCCATGATACCGCCCATTGCCATATTAAGGGTACGGGGGATAGGTGTTGCCGTCAGGGTAAGAAGGTCGGCACCGATTGCGATCTCCTTCAGCTTTTCCTTTTGAGCAACTCCGAATCTCTGCTCCTCGTCGATTATAACAAGGCCGAGATCGCGGAATTCTATATCCTTTGAGATGATGCGGTGTGTTCCGATGATGATATCAGTTTCTCCGCGTCTGAGCTTTCGAAGAGATTCCGCCTGCTGAGCCTTTGTGCGGAAGCGGGAGAGCATATCAATGGAAACGGGAAATCCGCGAAAGCGTGAGAGTGCCGTCTGATAGTGCTGATAAGCAAGGATAGTTGTGGGAACGAGGATCGCCACCTGCTTTCCGCCGTTGACTGCCTTGAAGGCCGCACGCATGGCGACCTCGGTCTTGCCGTAGCCAACGTCTCCGCAGACGATTCGCTCCATAGGGAATCCTGCCTCCATATCGCGGTTGATATCCTCAATCGCCGTAAGCTGACTGTCTGTTTCGTCATATTCAAAGGCGGAGGCAAACTGTCTTGACATATCGTCATCGGGAGGATATGCGATTCCCTTCGCTCTTCTGCGGCGGGCATAAAGCTCGATAAGCTCCTTTGCCATTTCCTTTGCAGACTGGCTTGCTTTTGATTTTGCACGGGTCCAGTCACTTCCGCCCATTTTGGAAAGCTTGACTCCGCCGTCAGCTCCCGCGCCGATATATTTGGAAACGAGATCAAGCTGGTCAACGGGAAGAAAAAGCTTATCCGTGCCCTGATAGGTGATCTTTACGTAATCTCGGGTAACGCCGTCAACGGTCAGGCTTTCGATTCCCAGATACTGACCGATACCGTATGCCTCGTGAACTACGTAATCTCCCGGTTCAAGGTCGGAATAGGAGAGGATGGACTGAGTTTTCTTTTTATATTTCGCTCCCTTATGGCGGCTGAGAACTCTGCGCTGTCCCTCTGATACGCCCGAATGGTCAAGGAGGGCAAAATGCGCGCCGATAAGCTCAAAGCCGATAAGTGTGGCGCCGTAAAGGACTGCAACGGGATACTTTTTCTTTTTCTCGCCAAAGAAATCAGCACCTCCGTCACAAACTGCGGCGGAATAGCCCTCGTCGGTGAGCATTTTTGCAATATTTTTCGCTTCCTGCTCGTTTGCGGTAAGCACCGCACAGCGATATCCGCCCTCAACGAATTTGGAGAGATCCTCTCGTAGAAGCTCCGTGTTTGAAGCGTAAGGAGGGATATGTCGGGTAGCGAAATCGTATCGCGCCTCGGGAAGCATTCCGGGGTGATTTTTCGCAAATGGATCGAGAAGCACCGTAGGGAGAACTCCCGTTGCAATTTCAACCCGAGAGAAGTTATTTACGTAGGTATTTGCAATTTTTGAGTATATCTCCCCTGCCTTTATCATATCAAGTACGGACTGGGAGAGAAGCTCCTCGGCGGCGTTTGCACGGTCACGTACGGCTCCCGTGTCGTTGATTATCATAAGGCCGTCGAAATAATCGAAAAAGCAATCCGCATCGGGATAGATCAGGGGAATATATTTGTCAAGAAAGCCGCATTCCGCGCTTTCCTTGATATCCGCCTGCTCCTGCATAAGAAGCTCTATGGTTCGCAGATCTGCGTCATCGGATTTTGAAAGCTTTCTGATCTGCTTGTCTTGAGCCGCCGCAATAAGCTCACGCCTCTCGTCGTTAAGAACGATCTCGCGGGAGGGTGGGATCAGAAGATCCCCGTCAAAAAATTCAACGAATCGCTGAGACTGAGGATCAAAGGTGCCCATTCTGTCTATCTCATCACCGAAAAGCTCAATACGGTAGGGAGACTCAGAGGGGGGATAAACGTCGATGATGCCGCCGCGAACAGCATACTGTCCCGCGCCCTCGCAAAGCTCAACTCTGCGATAACCACCTCGTGAGAGCACCTGACAAAGCCTGTCAAGATCAAGAGGGTGTGAGGGCTTTACACTGTAGGTGAGCTGAATAAGCTCCTCAGGCGGTACCGTTACCTGCAGGGCGGCCTCTGCCGTTGCGCAGACAACGAAGGGGTCGTCTGAGAAAAGGCACTGAGACAGCACAAAGAGCCGTGAGTGCTCATACTCACGGGAGGCTGTGGTGTTATTGAAGTTGTAGTCTCGGGCGGGAAGGTGATATGCACGCACTCCCTCATCGGAAAGCCTTGCCGCTTCCTCAAGAGCGTCTTTTTCGTTGGCAAAAAGGATAAGTACCCGCCTGCCTGCTGTGACCTCGTCCTTGGCTAATGCCGTGATAAAGATGGGGGACGCGCCCTCGGAAAGGCCCGTAACTGCCGACGGCCTCTGCTTTGCCCGTCTTCTCGAAAGGGCGAGACCGTCAGAGAGCGCGCGGTATTCCCGCGACGAGCTCATAATTTGTAATAAAAGATCGTTTTTCATAGTAGTTGTTTACCTTCTTTTCTTGAAAGAAAAGAAGCAAAAGAATTTAAAATAGGTTTGTGGCTTGCTTAATTGAAAGTTTATCTGTAGACAAAAATACAGTGTGTATCTGTCTGCTCGGTCTGAACAAATCCAAGATTCAAATACAGCTTTTTAGCTCCGTGATTCTCTTTGAAGCAACCCAGTCGAACAATTTTACTTTCGCTTTTGGCTTTTTCCAATATCGAGTTTATAATATGACTTCCGATACCCTTGCCTTGCATTTCGGGTATAAGGTGTATTTCTATAAGCTCCACCGTATCATTATGCTCATAAATCTGAACAAAGCCGGATATTTTTCCACTTATCTCAATTATTTGAAATTGTTCGAGGTTTGAAAAATCACTGTCAAAGTCTTTTCTTTGATATTCTTCATCCCATCCCCAAATGCTATTGACATAAGAAATAACTGACTCCTTTTTAATTTGATATATGGTTTCTTTATGGATAACCTGTGCTTTTTTCAATATATAGTTCATAAAAACCTTGCCTTTCTCTCTTCGTAATGCTTTTTAATATCCTTGCATACTCCGGAGAAATTTTCATTTACCTGTACGTTTGTATATCGAAGCACTTGTATACCTTTGCTTTTCAAAAAATCATCTCTCAGCTTGTCTGCTTCTTTGTTTTCGTCTCTGCCGTGCTGTCTTCCGTCAAGCTCTATTGCGAGCTTTGCTTCGGGGATATAAAAATCGAGGATATAGCTCCCCATAACCTTTTGCCTGCGTACAGAATAAGGGCATTTCTTTAAGAAATCCAACCAAAGATGCATTTCTTCTTTTGTCATATTCGTTCTCAATTTTTGAGAATTCTTGATCATATATTCAGGCTTTTTCATAAATATAAATCCAGCTTTAAGCTTTAATATTATTTCAGCACACGAAGCGTTGCCCTAAGTTAGTCCTTCCCCCGTAGATCGGGGGAAGGTGGCTCCTCAAAGTGAAGCTTGGTTATTGCATATTATATTTCCGGCTGAGGACGTTCAAATTAAGACAGACTATATGGGGGAGACGGATGAGGGTTGCTATCTGGACAAGAACTGTCTTCAAACCAAGCTGAGTGATACTTGATAAATAATTTATAGCTATTCTCCTATGCCGAGTATACAGAATTCCATAGTATTGGTTCGCACCCAGGTAGCAACCCTCATCCGCCTCGTACCTCGGCACCTTCTCCCGATCTGCGGGAGAAGGACTTGTCTGTGTCCTTGCTTTAACAAAGACGGGGGAGAACTACTAATTCTCTTCCTTTACCTCAGGCTTCATGCCGTTGTATTTGCCCATGGCCTCGTCTGCTTTGCCGTTCATAATAAGCTTTGAAGCATCAAGGCAAGCGTCAAGGCAGGGGGTCATAAGATCGTAAGCGGCGCGGGAAAGACGGCCCGTTACCCAGGCGGCAAGATCTGCCTCCTTGGGCTTTGCGCCAACTCCCAGCTTTATGCGGGGGAAGTTATCGCTTCCGAGATGCTCGATTATGTTCTTAAGGCCGTTATGTCCGCCTGCGGAGCCCTTTTTACGTATCCTCATATATCCGGGCTCAAGATAAATATCGTCTACAAGAACGATTATATTCTCTGCGGGGATATTATAGTAGCTTGCGGCCTCCCCAACAGCCTCACCGGAAAGGTTCATATAGGTCTGGGGCATCATAAGAAGAACGCTCTTGTCGCCTATCTTCACGGTGTTTGTAAATGCCTTGAATTTCACTCTCTGACACTCGCATCCGAGAGATGCGCAAATCTTATCCATTGCGAGAAAGCCTGCGTTATGTCTGGTCTCTGCGTAATCCTTTCCGGGGTTTCCGAGACCTACTATCATATGAGTGGGCGCGCCTGCGGCGCCTGAATTGTCCTTTGATATCTGCTTGAAAAGCTCGAATATATCTGCCATATTTGTTCCTCTGCTTAGTTGTAAACGCTACAAAGCCCCGTCACAGAGACTGCGACGGGTGTGTGCTACTCTATTTTATCCTATCTTTCCAAAGTTTTCAACAGTTTTCAGTCGAAAATAATTGAAAAGTTCACAGAAAGGCTATTGTATTATCAAAAAAATCTTATATAATTATAATGAGTAAAAATTCGAAAGGAGGAGTTTTTGTGTCAAAAAAGAAAAACAAGAAGAACAAGAAGCAGAATGCTGCCCCTATTGTAAATATCGCAGAAGAAAAAGAGCTTCTCGAAGAAGCTAAAGCTACTGACGATTTTGAGATCACAGATACTCCCGACACAGAGGAAGAATTCGTTGATTTTATACTTGACGAGGCTACCGTTGTTACTATAGATGAGCCCTTTGAGACTGTTATCCCTCAGGAAAACACTGAGACCGCAGAGGAAGAGCCTGCAGAAAAGGAAGAGGAATTCAATCTTGAAGACTTCGCAATGATAGGCGCTCCCGACGTTGAGATCCCCTACAGCGAGACCTTTACGGAGGAGGATTTCGCGTCCTCCGTTCGCGAGCTCACTCCCGATGATATTTCTCCCAAAGCGGAAGCAAAGGGCAAAAAGAAAATCAAGAAAAAGCTGAATCCCGTTGAAAACGTTATTCAGATAGCCCTCCTCGTTGTTTGCGCTGCTGCAGCCATTGTCTGCATAGGTCTGCTTGCCAACAATATCTGGGGAAAGATCAAGGGTCAGGAGCTTTATTCCAACACCGAGTTCGACGGCTTTGTTATTGGTGACGAGATCGACTATTCTTCTATGAGAAATCTTGCCAATATCGGTAATAATTCCGCTCTTATGTCTCTTTTCCAGAAGATAGAAGAGGGTGACAGCTCCATACAGGAGGACAACAGCGGAAAATACAGCGAGCAGCTAGCGCAGATGAAGGCGAGCCTTTCTGCCCTTAAAGCGCAGAATGAGGATATCTACGGCTGGATATATGCGGAAAACACCAATATCAATCATCCTATCGTAAGAGGCAAGGACAACGATTATTATCTTGAGCATGCATATACAGGCGAATATCTTCCTATCGGTGCGATCTTTGCGGATTATACCGTGGAGGATTCTGTTACTGATAACTATAACCTTGTGCTTTATGGACATAACGTAGTATCTACAGGTCAGAGCTCAATGTTCCATGACGTTGAAAAGTTTCTTGATGAGGAATTTTTCAAGGCTAACAAGATATACATATATACCATGGACGGTGCATTTGTATATCAGCCTGTTTCCATATATGATACCAAAGCAAATTATTTCTATTTCAGAACCATATTCTATACGGAAAACGAGTTTTTGGACTTTGCAAAGGAAATGGTTGGAAATTCCAGATTCCATACGGGAGCTGTTTTCGGAACGGGAGACAAGATGCTTACTCTGTCCACCTGCACGAACGGTGCGTCGGATGGCAGATATTCTTTCCATGCAAAGCTTATTGAGGTCATCAAATAATGAGATCTGAAAATATGCTCATATGCCCTCTCTGCAAGGCTCCTCTTGCGGCTGAGGGCAGAAGCTTTTACTGCAAGGGAGAAAAGCGCCATTGCTATGACGTGGCGTCCTCCGGATACGTTAATCTTCTTCCTCCCGGAAAGAAGTCCAACGCAAAAACCGGAGACGACCGCGAAATGCTCCGAAGCAGAAGATCTTTCCTTTCGGGCGGCCATTATGACAGAATATCAGAGGCGGCGGCCCGCGAGGCCCTTTCCGTTCTTGGCCATCGGAACAGCATTACATTTGCAGACGCGGGTTGCGGTGACGGCTATCACGCGCTGAATATCGAAAAATATTACAAGGGACTGGGGATCGACTGCGCGGCGGTTGGACTTGAAGCTTCAAAGCACGGCGCTGAAGCGGCGTCAAAGCTTGCAAAAAAGGAAAACAGCGCAGCATTCTTTGTGGCGGCTAACATCTTCGATATGCCCCTTTGTGATAAATCCTGCGATATCGTTTTCAGTATGTTTGCTCCTGTTCCCGATGCTGAAGCGTTGCGTGTTCTCCGTGATGACGGAGTTCTTCTTGTGTGCTCCTCCGGAAGCTACCATCTCTGGGAAATGCGAGAGGTGATATACACAAGTCCCCGTGTATCAGAGCCTCTGTCAAGAGTTCCTGAGGGATTTTGCCTTGCTTCCAAGGCTTCTTTAAAATACAGCTTTTCCCTTGACAGCAATGAGGCGATCGAAGCTCTTTTCACTATGACTCCATTTTACTATCGCTGTCCGAAAGAGGGCAGAGAGCGGCTTCTTTCGCTCGATAGTCTGACGGTCACTGCGGAAACTGAATATAAAGTATATATAAAGGCAGATAATAAAGATATATAATGCCTTTTTCGGAAAGTCAGTTATTTTTATGAAAATTTCTATTTGTATACCAATGTATAATGAAAGCGCCATCTGCCAGGATACGCTTCTCACCCTTGTGGAGGAAGCGGAGAACCTAAAAAAACGCGGTTATCCTTGCGAGATAGTCTTTTGCGATGACGGCTCTCACGACCGCTCCGGCGAGATTCTCAGGAGAGATATCGAGGAGTGGGGATATACAGACGTGAAGGTCATCATCTGCAAGAAAAATCTGGGCAAGGGAGCTGCGGTGCGGGAGGCTGTGTTGAATACAGACGGTGACGTGGTGGTCTACACAGACTGCGACCTTGCATACGGCACGGAGCCCATTATCCGTGCGGCAAGGCTTATTGAAGAGGGCTCCGATGCGGTCCTCGGCTCAAGAAATCTTGAAAAGGGCTCTTACGGTGAATACACCCCCATCCGCCGTTTTGCTTCAAGGACCTATATTAAGGTCATATCCTTGGCGGCGGGCTTTAAGATGTCTGATTCTCAGTGCGGCTTCAAGGCATACAAGGGTGACCTTGCAAGAAGGATATTCTCCCTTTGCACCGTTAACGGATTTGCCTTTGACCTTGAAGCCATAAAGATAGGTCAGAAAATGGGCCTTAAATTTGTGGAAATGCCCGTTAAGATCATTAACCACCGCGATTCAAAAATAAATCTTGTGAGAGACACGGTAAAAATGCTCTCAGATATAAAAGTGATCAAAAAAAAGGTAAAAACTCTTGATCTGTAAAAAAAGGAATGCGCCCCGGGCGCATTCCTTTCAGCTTGTCGATAAAGGTATCGACAAGCTGATATCGGGCTGTCGAAAAGGATGCAGAAGCCGTGAATTGTCCGTCGTCGGCGTACAAAGGTACGACAGAGGGACAATTCGCGGCTAAAAAGCCGCATTTAACAATGAAATCCGCCGAAATAATCGGCGGATTTCTACTTTTTTACT
>JAFQDC010000082.1 GCA_017416205.1 Clostridia bacterium
GAATTGTCCGTCGTCGGCGTACAAAGGTACGACAGAGGGACAATTCGCGGCTAAAAAGCCGCATTTAACAATGAAATCCGCCGAAATAATCGGCGGATTTCTACTTTTTTACTGCGTTTTTCACTTAACTAAATACTATATTTTTTGCGGCTTTTGTTCTGCGCCTTTTTCGACAGCCTGTTTTGTCGTTTGAGTATCGTCAGGAGACGTATTTGCCTGCAAGAATGCATTTGAGAACGAATGCGTCCTTACCGGTAACAGATCCGTCGCCGTCAAGATCAGAAGCAAGGAATTGAGCAGAATCCTGCTCGATGGCATATTTACCTGCGAGAATACAGCAGAGATAATAAGCATCCTTGCCGTTAACAGCACCGTCTCCGTCAATGTCACCGGGAGTGAGCTCGGGAATCTCAGGCTCCTCAAGGAATATTATCTCAGCTCCTGTGAGGTATTCATTGTTGTCTCCGATGGCTATCTGATCCCACTGACTTTCCGAGCCCATATAATAAACGTAGCCCAGGTTAGAGCAGCCGTCAAATGCCATTCTTCCGATTGAGGTCAGGGAAACGGGAAAGGTCATGGATTCAAGTCCCTGGCAGTAATAGAAGCCGTAATCATTGATGGCTTCCAAACCGTCGGGAAGCTCCAGATGATTAATTCCTGCACAGAAGTAGAATGCAAGGGATTCAATGGTCTTCACACCCTCGGGAATAACTATGCTTTCCATTTCATAAAGAGCGCAGAATGCCTCGGCGCCGATAGTTATAACCCCATCAGGGATCACGCTGACACTGCAGCCTGCAACCAGTACGCCGTCTGTAACCGTTACGATACAGTTGCCTTCGGAATAATAAACGGTATTTGTATCGTCAACAGTCAGTGAACTGAGAGAAATACAGCTGTCTGTAATGCCGGTACCAATGCTTGTAACGCTTGCGGGAATATGCAGGCCTTCAAGGCTTTTACAACCCGTAAATGCCTGTCTTTCGATAATTTCAAGCGTCTGGGGAAGAGTAATGCTGACGAGCTCTGAGCAGGCTGAGAATGCGTCGGTCCTGATGACTGTAACGGGGCAATTCTCAATAGTCTCGGGAATAACGAGCTCTGTTGCGCTTCCCGTATAATCAGTTATAGTCGCCTTGCCGTCTGTTATCTCATACACGAGGCCCTCGGGAACGGGCTCGGAGCCAAGGCATATGAGCGTGGCATCGGTGAGACACTCGTTATTCGTACCGACAGTGATCCTTGCCCAACTGCTCTGAGAGCCGCCGTAATATACGGTTGAGAGCTTATGGCAGTAGTAGAAAGCATCGTTTCCTACAGATGTTACAGATTCGGGAATAACGATCTCGTTAAGATTGAGACACTGATAGAAGAGAGAGCTGCCGATAGTCTCAATGCCGAAGGGGATCTCGATGCTTGTAAGCTCTGAGCAGTCGTAAAAGGCAGAATTGCCGATTTCAAAAACCGCAGAGGGAATAACGATGTCTTTTATTGCAGTTCCCGAAAAAGCGTGTTGACCTATGTAGTTAACGTCTGAGGGGATGTTAACGGAAACGAGAGAATCACAGCTGTAGAAAAGGTTATCCTCAATGGAGAACATACCCTCGGGGAGAATTATTTCCGAAAGGCTGTCGCAGTATGCAAAGGCGCCCTGATATATGTCCGTGGCACCCGCGGGAATGTTAATGCTTGAGAGGGAGGAGCAGTGTGCAAACGCCCACTGACCGATAATGCAAATACCCTCGGGAAGAGTAATGCTTTCGATAACGGTATTGTTCCGGAATGCGTAGTCACCGATCTCGGAAACGGGATACGTATCGATCATCTCGGGAACCGTTACGTGGGCTTCGCTTCCTGTGTAGCCTGTAATGATGGCGCATCCGCCGCCGTCGTCAAGCTCGTATGTAAATACGTCATATTCGGAGGGAGCACCAGTGAAGGTGATCTGAGCATTAATAAGGTAAGAGTTGCCGCTGCCGATGGAGATGCGGCTCCACTCAGCCTCAGTACCCTCAAATGTCACAGAGCTGAGAGAAAGGCAGCCGGAAAAGGCGGAGCTGTTGATCTCAGTAACGTTTTTGGGGATAGTTATTTGATCTATGCGCTTGCAATCCCTGAAAGCGCCTTCGCCTATTCCGAGAAGAGGCTCCTGCATATAAATGTTTCTGATTCCGGTGCAGCCCTTCAGCATCTCAGCTTCAATGAAGCCAACGCTTGCGGGAACTGTGAATTCAGTAAATGCCTCGCAGCCCTGGAAAGCGTTGTTTCCGATGGCGCAGACTGTATCGGGAAGATAAACGTTTTCAAGACTTGGGCAGAATGCAAATGCAAAGCTTCCTATATCCATAAGATCGCAGGGGAATGAAACGCTTCTGAGAGAGGTGCAGTTGCAGAACAAGCCGGAGGGAATGCTGAAAAGAGAATTCGGAAGCACTACCTCAGTAAGGCTTGAGCATTCATAGAAGGCACTTTCACCAACGTATTCAAGGCAGTCGTAGAGATCTATAGCGCTAAGCTTTGAGCAACCAAGAAAAGCGTTGTCTCCGATATATGTAAGGGAGTAGGGGAGATTGATGGTTTCAAGATTTTCGCAACGTGAAAAAGCAGAGGATTCAATTGTCCTGATGCTTTCGGGAAGAGTTACGGATGTAAGGGTCGTGTTGTTGTTGAACGCCTCGGAGCCGATACCCGTAACGGGATAACCGTTAATGTCGGTGGGGATGTCTAAGGCAGGGGCGCTTCCTGCATAGCTTGAAATAATGACCTCACCGTTCACTATGTCATATTCAATTTCAAGCTCCGGATCATAACCGAAGTCATCTGAAAATGAGGAAACGGGAATTGCCGATATGATGATAAAAAGGCTCACCAAAACGGATAGCACCCGTCCTGATACATTGTTTTTCATTAGCTTCTCCTTGTTAAAAAATTTACACGTACAATGTAGATAAGAAGATTATAACACTTAATAAATATATTTGCAATAAATTTATCGACGGAATTATTGGTTGGACGCTTTATTATTGTAAACACTTTCTTGAAATATGACAAAAAGTATGATATATTTATATCAGTAATTTTTGCGAGGTACATTATGAAGCTGTATTGTGCGCGCCACGGAAAGACTGACTGGAACGGCCTTGACCGTGTGCAGGGAAGAACTGATAATCCCTTGAATGAAGAGGGCATTTTGCAGGCAGAGCGTCTCGGTGAGGCCTGCCGTGACCTTGGTATCGATCTTATAATATCCTCCCCGATGATAAGAGCCTATACCACCGCCCAGGCCGTGGCGAAAGCAACGGGAGCAACCATCATCACCGATGAAAGGCTTATTGAGCAGGATTACGGCATATATGAGGGACAGCATCGCTTCTGCGAGGGCTTTCTTTCAAATAAGCGTCAGTTTGCCTATAGCTATCCCGGAGGAGAATCAATGCTTCGCCTTGCTCAGAGAGTGTATAACTTCCTCGATGAGGTAAAGGAAAAATATTCGGATAAAACGGTAATGGTGGTGTGCCACGGAGGCGTTTTGCGCTCCCTTAATACATACTTCTGCGACGTGACGAACGACGAGTATTTCCACTATAATATAGATAACGCCACCCCCGTTATGTACGAGCTTTAAAGAACTGAAAGGAAAAGAAAAATGTCAAGCTTTGAAGACCTCAGAATAGTCGATAATTTTTATCAGACCTCACTTTATTTCCCAATGCCTACAGTGCTTATCAGCACAATCTGTGAGGACGGAAGCACAAACCTCGGCCCCTATTCGCTGATCCAGCCCTATTACGTTGCAGGCCGTGATTATTACGCAATGCTCCTGTCCTGCCGCAATTCCTCAAATACGGCACAGAATATCCTCCGTAACGGCAAATGCGCCCTTAATTTTATAGACGACGATCCTAAGAATTTCAAGGAAGCGGTAAAGCTTTCGTGGCCCGGAGATAAGCCCTCCGAGAAAATGCCAAAATGTAATTTCAAGCTTGAAAAGGGCATCGTTGAGGAAACGACGGGAGAGGTGCGCCCCCTTGTAATGACTGATGCAATACAGGTGATAGAGTGTACCTGGGTGCGTGAGCTTGACGGCGCGGATAGGGATATGCCCGGAGAGCTTAACGGATATGAGCCCCCTTACCACGATTTTAACGGAATCACAAGCAAATTCGGCGCCCACTTCATTCTTAAAATTGATAAGATACTTATGAAAAAGAAGTATAGCGACGCTATCATAAACGGAGTGCGCTCAAAGGATTTTCCTCCCCTTCCCGTGGATTACGGATACCGCGATTCCAAAAACTTCTGGTTCCACAGAAAAAGAAAAATGAGATCAGAGCTTCTTCAGATGAGAGAGGCATCTCTTGAGTCTGTGAGATACGCCGCCGACCGCGTGGACGATAAGGTCAAATTCACCGATGAAGCCTTGAAAACAGTCCTTGCCGTGCCCCGTGTTTTCCTCCCCCTCGTCCTCCGTGGCTGCGTTGACTGGGCAAAGGAAAACGGCGTCACCCTCATAACCGAGGAGCATATGAAGATAATCAACGATAAGAGAGCAAAGGAAAAGAATAAAAAGTAATTTCTTTTGGACAAAAGCCGAGTTTTGACCGTTGCAAAATCTGTAAAATGCCTTAGAATAGAGTAAAGGCAGGTGAGCGGGAATGAGAAGAGGATATAAAAGAAGCAGCTTTTTCACCGATAGCATAGCAGGTATCATAATCAGTATCATAATCAGAGGTGTTCTGTTTCTGGCAGGCAGCCTTGGTCTCATATTCGTTCTCATGCTCCTGTCAGCAAAGCTTGAGCCTTATTTGTTAGGTATGATTCTCCGAGGTGTAATAAGCGCGGTAATGCTATTCTTTACCTTCTTTGGCAAAAAGAGGCTTCACTTTTCAGATATCATTGCTTCATTGGCCGTAGTGCTGACTGTGTGGCTTCCGATGCTTATTGGCAAAAAAGCGGGAATAGCGATAACAATGGCGGCACTTTTTGCCCTTGGAGCTTATATAGCATATATGCATATAGTGAGAAGAAGAACAGTCAAGGTCCTGTGCTGGGAATGGGTATATCTTCTTATTTGCCATGTTGCGGCATCCGCTTTCCAGACCTATGCGGACGATAGTAAGACCTTGTGGTTTTTGATACTTCCCGCCGTAATGACGATTGCGTCTGTTCCCCTGTCGGTAATACTTATTGATAGGGGAATGATACGACTTGGAGATGTTCGTATGTCCGAGGCTGTGTGCGCAGTAATAATAATTGCAGTAGTGACCTTCGGGGTCTTCTATTGCGGCACCTGTAACCTGAATTACGTTCTTGACAGCTCTGAGCCCGTAAAGGAGACCGCGGTTATAAAAGAAGCCGAGGTGTTCCACGGCGCAAGATCGAGTATAAGCTACTTTTTCCATCTTGATGTAAATGGAAAAGAGATCAGCCTTGAGGTCACGGATCACGAGTATTTCAATTTCAATGAAGGCGACGAGTACAAAATTGAACTGTACGAGGGAGCCTTCGGCGCCCCCTATTACGTATCGGGGGAATAGATCAATATCATTGTATCGGAGAAGTTTATGAATATGGATAATACCATTCATTTTAGATACAATAAATCCCTGAGTAATGATGTTACGGTGTATCTTGACGCCGAAAAGATAGATATATCTCAGGTTCAAAACTGTGGAAGCTTGATACATCTTACAGTAATTCAAAATAAAACGAATTATTATAACGGTTCATTTTGTGACTATATCATTTCACTGTTTGACAGATCAAACGATCACTTTATATCTGATATTCTGCCTCCTTATGGCATCATATATGAATGCGATATAGAAACAGGTGCTGAAACTGTTGTAGACATAAAATTACATAACGGATATAGCTCAAAGCTCTCTCTGAATGTTGATGGAGGAATGATATCCAATGAGAAGAAATGCGAAGTGATTTCGGATAATGCCGTTTCGCTTTTTAATAAAATATTTATATTGTATATGATCCTGATCAATCTTCCTGTCCTTATATGCACTGTTTTATGCTTTGAGCTTTGGTGGATACCCGTTGCTTTATTTGGTGCAGTTATTATTCCTTTTGACATAATGCTGATAAGGTATAAGATAAAATCAATGCGCATCAAAAAGAATAATTCTCATAATTAAAGCGTTGAAGAAATTTCTTCAACGTTTTTTATATAGTCTCATTCAAATTAGGGTTTGTGGGGCACTATGTGCCCAACTATGATTGCCTTCGGCAAACGATAATTGGCTTAGCCAAACGATGATTGCTACGCAAACGATGATTGCCTGCGGCAAGTTATATAGGCAATCATATCATCGTTTTCCCGTAGGGAAACCATC
>JAFQDC010000083.1 GCA_017416205.1 Clostridia bacterium
CCTTTTTTGAAGTTTTTCGGGGAGGAGGCAGAAAAAACGATTGAGTATCGTTTTTTCAACGACGTAACTAAAACAAGGAGAGTATCGAGGTGAGTGTATCGAACCGATGATAGTCGACTATTTTTTAGGAAGTGGTGGGGGCCTTTTTTCAAAAAGGCTCCCACGTATATCTCCCCCGTCAAACCAAAATTTTACCGAATTATCATCCCTTTGGCAGAAATGTTTTTTATTCCTTTTAGCATAAAAGCATATTTTTTCTTGTCAAAAGATCAATTTACAAACGTTTGTTTTGTGCATTTTTCAGACTTTATGAGCAAAAATAATGATTTTTCACAAAATAACGGCTCGTTATTATAATAAAATGTAAAATGCCTATTGAAAATTGACAAAATATATAGTAAAATATAGTACAGGTTACACAAGCAATAAACAGATACTAATTAAATTTAAGGAGTAATATAATATGGCAAACCGTTTGTTCCAGGGCATTATCCATCAGATGACAGATACTGTTGACCGCACCATAGGTGTTATCGACGAAAATGGTGTCATCATCGCATGCAGCGAGCTTGTAAAGATAGGTGAAGCACGTCAGGAGGCAAAGGATGAGCTTACATATACCACAGGCACCGTAACAGCAGGCGGCTACACATACCGTCCCATCGGCCAGGGCACTAAGTGGGAGTATTCCGCTTTCGTTGAGGGCGAGGATAAAATGGCTGAAAAAATGGCATCCCTTCTTGCAATCTCCCTTTCCAATATCAAAAATCTCTATGATGAGAAGTATGACCGCAACTCCTTCGTTAAGAACATCATTCTTGATAATATCCTCCCCAGCGATATCTATATCAAGTCCAAGGAGCTTCGCTTCAACACAGAGGAGGCAAGAGTAGTATTCCTCATCAAGTTCCTTACAAAGACAGACGTTCTCCCCTTCGATGCTGTTCAGCATATCTTCCCCGATAAGGCTAAGGATTATATCATCAGCGTAGGCGAGCACGATATCGTTCTCGTTAAGGAGCTTGCCAGCGGCTACGATACAAAGAAGATCGAGAAGATGGCAAAGACCATTGCAGATACACTCAATTCCGAGTTCTATGCAAAGGTAACTATCGGTATCGGTACGGTCGTTGAAAACATCAAGGACCTTGCACGCTCCTATAAAGAGGCGCAGGTTGCTCTTGAGGTAGGTAAGGTATTCGATAACGAGAAGAACATCGTTTCCTACGAAAACCTCGGTATCGGCAGACTTATTTATCAGCTTCCCAACACTCTTTGCGAAATGTTCTTGCAGGAGGTGTTCAAGGACGGCTCTCTTGATAACCTTGACCGTGAGACTCTTCTCACGATCCAGTGCTTCTTTGAGAACAACCTGAACGTATCCGAAACGTCAAGAAAGCTCTTCGTCCACAGAAATACTCTCGTGTACAGACTTGAAAAGATACGTAAGCTCACAGGTCTTGACCTGAGAGAGTTTGACCACGCTATCACATTCAAGGTAGCGCTCATGGTAAGAAGATATCTTTCCACAAAGCCCTCTAAGTATTAATGCGAGCTGTCGTGAAAGCATAGCTTTTTCGATTGACAGAAAGGCAGTAAATATTTATGATCGATTTCAGAAACGTAAAGAAATCCTACCCCAACGGCACCAGTGCCCTTGACGGTGTGGACCTTCATGTTGATGACGGAGAATTTGTATTTATAGTAGGTCATTCCGGCGCAGGTAAGACCACAATGATGAAGCTCCTTCTCAGAGAAGAGGCGGCAACATCAGGCTCCATCATCGTAAGCGGATATAATCTTACCAAGATAAAGAACCGCGATATTCCCTATTACAGACGCGAGCTTGGTGTAGTATTCCAGGATTTCCGTCTGTTCCCTACGAAAACAGTATACGAAAACGTGGCCTTTGCCATGCAGGTAGTAGGAACTCCCCGTTCCATGATAAAGAGAAGAGTACCCGCTATCCTTACAACGGTAAACCTTGCGGATAAAATGAACGCATTTCCCAAGGAGCTTTCCGGCGGTGAGCAGCAGAGAGTAGCCCTTGCGCGTGCTCTTGCCAATAACCCTAAGATCATCATTGCGGACGAGCCTACAGGTAATATCGACCCCAGAATGAGTATTGAGATCATGAACCTTCTCATGAAGATCAATAAGCTGGGTAAGACGGTCATCGTAGTTACCCACGATAAAAATCTTGTTGACTACTATAAGCAGCGCGTTGTAATTCTTGACGGCGGTAAGATAGCAGAAGACAGAGTGGGAGGTATGTTCAGTTGAGAAACGAGAAAAAGGCCCCCCGTGGCAGATACAGTGTACGCTTCTTTTTGAAGCAGGCTTTCACAAGCCTCTGGCGAAACGGTGTAATGTCCGTTGCATCCGTTGCGGTTCTTATGAGCTGCCTTGTGGTGCTTGGCGCATTCGTTCTGCTTGTAGCAAATCTTAATAAAAACCTTGATAATATTGCAAAGCTCAACGTTATTATGGTCTTCTGCGATTATGACCTTGAAGAGGGGCGCGCAGAGGAGATCGAGAGCGACATCAAAAAGCTTTCAAACGTTGATAAATGCGTGTATATCTCCAAGGAAGAGTCTCTTGAAAAAATGAAAGAGGAAAGCGGCGATTCCGGCATATACGATGATATGACGGGAGAGAACAACCCTCTGTGCGAATCCTTTGAGGTTACGTATGCTAACGACGACGAGACCGAGGTGTTCAACCTTGAGGCTGAGCTGAGAGCGGTTGAAGGCGTAAGAAAGATAACCAGCGTTTATCAGACCGCAAAGACCATAGACGAGTTCAAGAACGGTATAATGCTTGTGTTCACGCTGTTCCTTCTCATCCTTTTCGTAGTCAGCTTGTTTGTTATTATCAATACCATCAAGCTTTCCGTATATGCACGACGCCACGAGATCACAGTAATGAGATACGTTGGCGCGACAAATACCTTTATAACCCTTCCTTTCGTATTTGAGGGCGTTATAATCGGTGTGACTGCAAGTATCGTGGCATATGTAATAGAAGCTCTCCTTTATACCTATATTTCAACAACGGGCATCGGAGACGTAGCGTTTGTCACAATGATAGAGATGTCAAAGATCGCAGTGCCCCTTGCCGCAGGTTTTGTTCTTGTGGGAATCATCACAGGTGTTATAGGAAGTGTGGCATCTCTCAGAAAATATCTTAAGTCTTAACTGAAGACCGGTTCGCCGGTATCGAAAGGAGCAGACTGAGTGAAACTCAATATAAAAAGCAATTTCAAAAGAATAACGTCTGCATGTCTTGCAGCGGCTATGTGTGCATGTCTTTGGGTGTATTATCCCGAAAACGCGGTGCAGGTGTCCGCAAGCGCCAGCATCAGCCAGAAGCAGGATCAGCTTGCAGCTCTCGAAAAACAGAAGCAGGAGCTTGCAAATAAGATCAACTCTCTTTCAAGCGAGCAAAAGAAGCAGCAGTCATATAAGCAGGATCTTGACTATCTTGTAAGCACGGTAAACTCAAAGATAGAAACTGCAAACGCTCTTGTGGCTGAGCTTGAGGAAAAGGTAAAGGAGACCGAGGCTGATATCACGGCTCATGAGGAGCTTATAAAGCAGACAACGGAAAAATTTAAGGAGCGCATGCGTGCAAATCACGAGGCGGGAGCTGAAAATTACTTCTCCATTCTCGTTGGCGCTGCCGACATCGGCGACTTTCTCTCAAGAGTTGAGAGAGTAAACGCAATGCTCGAATATGATAAAAACCTTCAGAAGCAGTATAAGGCTGAGAAGGAGGAGCTTGAAAAGCAGAGAGACGATCTTATAGCTTCAAAGGTCCTTCAGGAGAAAACACTTGAAACTCTCAAGAAGGATAAGGAGGAAAGCGAGCGTCTTTCCAAGGAGGCTGAAAGCTATATCAATGCTCTCCAGGCTGATAAGGCTCAGTATCAGCAGCAGTATAACGCCGCAAAGGCGGCAGAGGAGGCTCTCGACCGTGAGATCACAGCCATCCTCCAGTCACTTCAGAATCAGAACAGCCAGCAGCAGACGGCAAGCGGCGCATATATGTGGCCTCTTCCTACGGGCAGAGGATATATCTCCTGCCACTTTGGCGATACTGACCCTGCAGGCCGTCCCCACTACGCGGTGGACGTTGCGCAGATCGGTATGGGCTGCCCTATTTATGCGGCAAACAGCGGTACTGTAGTTAAGGCTGAATGGCACTATAGCTACGGCTATTACGTTCTTATCGATCACGGCGGCGGAATCGCAACGCTTTATGCACATTGCTCAAGCCTCTCCGTAAGCGCCGGTCAGTCTGTATCTAAGGGACAGACCATCGCAGGCGCAGGAACCACAGGCTTCTCCACAGGCGTGCACCTTCATTTCGAGTTCAGAGTAAACGGCCAGAAGGTAAATGCCCTGAATTACGTGGCGGCAGGCTGCTGATGCGAATAAGACCCCCGAAAGGACTATATTTATAATATGTCAGAAAATAATTATCCCGGTGATAATGAAAACACCCCTTCTACCGATTCCGAAAGCTCATACAGCATTCAGGAAAGGGTGGAGGAAAGCACGGTAGTGCTTCCCGAAAGAAAAAAGAAAAAGAAGAGCTCTTCAGGTATTCACCCTGCGGCAATGGTCGCAATCCTTCTCATAGGAATGCTCGTTACTTTTATGACCACCTACGTGGTGCTGACTCAGAAGTATTCGCAGATCGTGAAGGAGATAACCACCGTTACCGGAAGCTACGGTGAAACGGGCAGCGCTATCGACGCGGCAGTCTCAAAGATCAATCAGATGCATTATCTTCTTTCAAAGGAATACCTTTATGAGATAGACGATGAGCAGCTGACAACAGGTATCCTTAAGGGATATATGTACGGCATCGGCGACAGATACGCGGAGTATTTCGATAAGGAAGAGTTTGCAACGCTCATGAAGGATACAGAGGGCGAGATGACCGGTATCGGCATACAGGTGGTCTATAATGCAGACTACGACGCCATACAGGTAATATCCGTGTTCCCCGAGTCCCCCGCTTACAGCGCGGGAGTCCGCCCCGGAGACTTAATAGTCTACGTTATGCAGGACGGTGAAAAGATGAGCGTAAGCACTCTCGGCTATACCATGGCGCTGACAGCCCTTCAGGGCAAGGCAGGGACTATGGCAGAGTTTACGGTGTTCCGCGGTAAGGAATATTCCGAGGAGGTCGAGTTCTCCATTGAGAGAAAGGCCATAACCACGGTGACTGTTCAGCATAGAGTTCATTCCACCGATAGCTCTGTGGGAATCATCGTTATCAATTCCTTTGATTCAAAAACCCCCGAGCAGTTTAAAGAATCTCTGAAAGCGCTCAAGGATGCAGGCTGCACAAAGCTTGTGCTTGACGTGAGAAACAATCCCGGCGGTGAGCTCATTTCCGTTTGCACGGTCCTTGATATGCTCGTTCCCGAGGGACCCGTGATCAGAACTGTGGACAGAGAGGGAAATGAGGAGGTAGTTTATACCTCTGATAAGTCAGAGCTTGATATGCCTATGGTTGTTCTTGTGAACGGTAGCACCGCAAGCGCAGGTGAGCTCTTTGCGGCAGCCCTCAAGGATTATGATAAGGCTACGCTGGTTGGCGAAACCACATTCGGAAAGGGAAGCATGCAGACTATAAAATCCTTCCCCGACGGAACGGGTCTTAAATATACCTACAGATACTATTGTCCTCCCTTCTCCGATAATTTTGACGGAGAGGGCATCAAGCCTGACGTCGAGTCCGTGCTTGAATATGAAAGCGCGCTTAACTTCTATACAATGACTGATACAGAGGATACTCAGCTTGTAGCGGCCCTGGCCGAGCTTAATAAGTAATTTCAGAAAGGAATATACAGAAATGGCAGAGACAAATTTCACACTTTATACCAAAGAAGGTTATCAGCAGCTCGTAGACGAGCTTGCATATCTTAAGGATGTCAGAGTACCCGAGATCAAGGTTCAGCTTGCAGAGGCAAGAAGCCACGGAGACCTTTCCGAGAACTCCGAGTATGATGAGGCAAGAGATGCGCAGGCCAAGTGCTATGCGAGAATTGCCGAGGTTGAGGAGCTTATCAAGCACGCAAAGATCATCGACGAGGCAGACTTCAAGGCAGGCGTTGTAAGCATCGGAAGCCTTGTAAAGGTTTATGATAAGACCTTTGAGGAAGAGTGCGAGTACACCATCGTTGGCTCAAACGAGGTAAATGCATTCCTTAATATGATAACAGACCATAGCCCCATCGGTCAGGCTCTTATGGGCGCGAAGGCAGGAGAGATCGTTAAGTACACAGCTCCCTGCGGCGAGGTTGAGCTTGAGGTCCTCTCTGTAGAAAGAGCAAAGAAAAACTGATAGTTTTTCAAGAGAAGAGATAAGAGAGAAAAGAGAAGAGAATAGAATAGAAACAAAACCGCTTAGGCGGTTTTGGTTCTTTATTAAACTATACTGTGTGGGCGACCGTTGGTCGTCCGTATATGAGAAAGAAGAGAAAATATTATGGCAGACAATATGCAGAAGGATCTCAGCGAGCAGGTACTGATCCGCCGCGAAAAGCTTGCGGCGCTTCAGGAGGCGGGCAAGGATCCCTTCGTTATCACAAAGTTTAACGTAACACATCACTCCGTTGATGTAAAGAATAATTTTGAAAGTCTTGACGGCTGTACCGTAACTATTGCAGGCCGCCTTATGTCCAAGAGAGTAATGGGTAAGGCATCCTTCTGTAACGTGCAGGACCTTCCCGGAAGCATCCAGTCCTACGTATGCCGCGATTCCCTCGGTGAAGAGGAATACGCAGCATTCAAGAAGCTTGATATCGGCGACATCGTTGGTATCGAGGGTAAGGTGTTCCAGACAAAGACAGGCGAGATCTCTATCCACGCAGAAAAGGTAACACTTCTTTCAAAGAGCCTTCAGGTTCTCCCCGAGAAGTTCCACGGCCTTACAAATACAGATACACGCTACCGTCAGAGATATATCGACCTCATTATGAACACAGAGGTCAAGGATACCTTTATCAAGCGCTCAAAGATCATCGCGGCTATCCGCCGTTACCTTGATAACGAGGGCTTTATGGAGGTTGAAACTCCTATGCTGGTTTCCAATGCGGGCGGCGCAGCAGCACGTCCCTTTGAAACTCACTTCAATGCCCTTGACGAGGACGTAAAGCTTCGTATCTCTCTCGAGCTTTATCTGAAGAGACTTATCGTCGGCGGTATGGAAAAGGTATACGAGATCGGCCGAGTATTCCGTAACGAGGGTGTTGATACAAGACATAACCCCGAGTTCACACTTATGGAGCTCTATCAGGCATATACAGACTATCACGGTATGATGGACCTCACAGAGAACCTTTACCGTTACGTAGCAAAGGAGGTTCTCGGCACAACTACTATCACATATAACGGCATTGAGATGGATCTCGGAAAGCCCTTCGAGCGTATCACAATGCTTGATGCGGTAAAGAAGTACTCCGGTGTTGACTTCAATGAGATCGCAACTCTTGAAGAAGCGAGAGCAATCGCAAAGGAGAAGGGCGTAGAATTTGAGGAGCGCCATAAGAAGGGCGATATCCTTAACCTCTTCTTCGAAGAGTTCGCAGAGCATCACCTCATTCAGCCTACATTCGTAATGGATCATCCCATTGAGATATCTCCCCTTACAAAGAAGAAGCCTGAGGATCCCAACTACGTTGAGAGATTTGAGTTCTTCATGAACGGCTGGGAAATGGCAAACGCATACTCCGAGCTTAACGATCCCATCGACCAGAGAGAGCGCTTCAAGGCACAGGAGGAGCAGCTTGCACAGGGCGACGAGGAGGCAAACACAACAGACGAGGACTTCCTTTATGCGCTTGAGCTTGGTATGCCCCCCACAGGCGGTATCGGCTACGGTATTGACAGACTTACAATGCTTCTCACCGATAGCCAGTCTATCCGTGACGTTCTTCTTTTCCCCACCCTTAAGAGCCTTGATGCACCCCAGAAGAAGGCTGAGGCTGAAGAGGAGAAGGAAGAGCCTATCGATTTCTCAAAGGTGGTTATCGAGCCTCTCTTTGAGGACTGCGTAGATTTCGAGACCTTCTCAAAGTGCGATTTCAGAGCAGTAAAGGTAAAGGCATGCGAGGCTGTAAAGAAGTCAAAGAAGCTTCTTCAGTTCACCCTTGATGACGGTACAGGAGAAGACCGTATCATCCTCAGCGGTATCCACGCATACTATGAGCCTGAGGAGCTTGTAGGCAAGACCCTCATCGCAATCACAAACCTTCCCCCCAGAGCAATGATGGGCATCGAGTCCTGCGGTATGCTTCTTTCCGCAGTTCACTCCGAGGAAGGCGAGGAAAAGCTCAACCTCATCATGGTTTCCAACCGCATCCCTGCGGGCGCGAAGCTGTATTAATTGAAAATGGAATAATCAGGAGATAGAAAAGCGCATCTTATGATGCGCTTTTCTCGGGCTGTCGAAAAGGCGCAGAACAAAACCGCAAGAATATAATATCAGTTTAATGAAAAAACGCTGTAAAAAGTAGAAATCCGCCGAATAAATCGGCGGATTTCATTGTTAAATGCGGCTTTCCGACCGCGAATTGTCCCTTTGTCTATGTTGTTAAATATCAGCATAATAGAACGGCCTAAGATCGTCAAGGCGAAGGAGCATAGGCCTTTTGCCCGTTGCGGCTCCCGTGTCAATGCATATCCAGCTGTCTGTCATAAGCATCCTGCCTGAATAATCAGAGTCAAAGGCTTCAGTTGGTGTATGACCGAAAACTACGATACGTCCGTCATCATAATAGCGTGTATCAATGGAGGGACGTGCCCATAATAATTCATCCGGAGAGTAGTCGCAGAGGGCGCGTTCAGGTTCAAAGCCTTCAAATCCTGAGTGAACGAGAATGAATTCCCGACCGTTCACCGTAACGCAGTCGTATAAAGGAGCATCACGAAGCATATCAAGGATACCGAAAAGCACCGAAGGGTCACTTTTCATCATTTTTTTTAGTCCCGCAAGGGTAGGGCCTGCGCCGTTTGCAAGCCACGCGCTGAGCATATCAAGCTTATCCTTGCTCAGTCCCTCAAGATTTTCGTCAGAGATCTTTTCGAAAAGAAAAGAGCAGCCTAAAAGAAGTGCCTCATGATTTCCAAGTATCAGCTGAACGTTTAGTTGCTCACTCATCCAAAATAGCAGCTCCGTACCGTGCTCGCCGCGATCGATAACGTCACCTAATACGAAAAGAAAGTCATCGTCGCTGAAGTCTGCAGACCTCAGTAAAGACAAAAGGTCTTCAAGCGGGCATCCGTGCAGATCGGAGGTAACGTAGATCATATTCCGAGTCGCCTTTCAAGAATTACATTATTATATATATTATACCATAAAACCGGGAAAAAGTAAATATGTGCAGCGTATGGTCGGAGAACATATGGATGGGGAAGTGCTTGTATACCCAAAAACGACAAAGTGTCCAAACTATAAAGCATATTTCAGTCATGAATATATTGACAATTATTTACATAATAATATAATTAATTTAAGCGTAAATTATTGAAAATTGATAAAGATGATGATATAATAAAACAATTAATAGTATAGGTAAGGTTGCAATGAAAAAGATAGACCAGGTAATAATTAGGGAAACAATATATATATCGGCATTTGTTCTCGTATTCAGTGTGCTCATGCAGTCGGTTTTCCTTGTAATTGATAAATGGAATACAACCGTTCTTTTCGGAAATATTCTCGGAGCGCTGGCGGCCATAGGTAATTTCTTTCTTATGGGACTGACCGTTCAGGCCTCCCTTGAAAAGGAAGAAAAGGAAGCGAAGAATCTAATAAAAGTGTCTCAGACCGGAAGGTTGTTTTTGCTTTTCGGAGTAGCCTTGGTAGGGTATCTTCTTCCTTGCTTTAATATAATTGCCACGGTTCTGCCGTTCCTTTTTCCAAGAATAGCAGTAATGCTCAGACCCCTGGCGGGAAAATTAAAAAAGTGAGTACTTTTTTTGAAATGAGGTGATATAATGCAAAAAGTGTCTTGGCGCTTTAAGCTGGTCGATGCGTTGTATATAGCTATGATGACGCTGCCCTTGCTTTTTGCAGTAATTCTGAAGGTAATGACAAAGGCGCCGTCAGAGGGAATATCAATAACGGGCGCACAGGTGTATTTTTCCATAAAGATGCCCCTGCAGGATCTTGTAATAACCGAGTCCCAGGTCAATTCATTTTTCGTTCTGATAATCATAATTGGAGTTTGCCTTTATCTTACCCACGGAATCAGTGAAAAATGTGACCTGAAAAGACAGCATCTTGCAGAGCTGATAGTTGAAAAGGTAGACGGACTTGTGGTTGAAAATATGGGTGAATATTTTAAAGGATTTTCTCCCTTTATTATCGCTATGATGGCGTTGTCTGCTTTCTCAAGCCTTCTTTCACTGTTTGGTTTGTTTCCGCCTACGTCGGATATAAATATTGTAGGAGGATGGGCACTGCTCGTGTTCTTCCTTATAACCTACTATAAATTGAAGGCGGGACCATGGGTATATATGAAGAGCTTTGCGCAGCCCGTTGCCATATTAACTCCCATTAATATTATAAGTGAGGTTGCAACACCCGTATCAATGGCATTCCGTCATTACGGTAACGTGCTTTCAGGAAGCGTGATCTCAGTCCTTTTGGCAACTGCCCTCGGAGGTCTTTCATCAATGGTTCTTGGAAAGCTTCCGGGATTTCTTGCAGATATACCCCTTTTCCAAATAGGAATCCCTGCAGTGCTCTCAATATATTTTGACGTTTTCAGCGGATGCCTTCAGGCATTTATCTTCGCAATGCTGACGATGATGTACGTGGCGGGCGGCTTCCCTGAGGATGAATATAAAAAAAGAAAAGCAAAGAAAAAGTCAAAAATTAATAATTAAATAAACGGAGGAAACAAAATGGAACTCGCAATAGGAATTATACTCGGATGCTGCGCTCTCGGAGCAGGTCTTGCAATGATCGCAGGTATAGGCCCCGGTATCGGAGAAGGTAACGCTGTAGCTAAGGCATGTGAGGCAATTGCCCGTCAGCCTGAGAGCAAGGGTAGCGTTACAACAACTATGCTTATGGGATGTGCCATTGCAGAAACAACAGGTCTTTATGCACTTGTAATTGCAATTCTTCTCATATTCGTAGCACCTAATATCCTCGTTGATATTCTTGTAAACACTATCAGTTCTCTTTAATTAAAGAGTAAAAGGAATTTTTATGCAAACACTTGATGTAATTTCGGTCAATATATGGCAAATGCTGGCGTCGCTTTTGAACCTTGTTTTGCTGTTTTTGATCGTCAAACATTTTTTGTATAAGCCGGTGAAGAAAATTCTTGCGCAGCGCAGATCAACCATTGATAAGGAATATAGTGATGCTGATGAAGCAAAGGCAAAGGCCCTTTCCGATAAGGCTGAATATGAAAGCAAGCTTGCAGGGGCAGAGGAAAAGGCTGACAGTATCATCAAAAATGCAGTTGAGATCGCCGAGGCAAGAGATGCGGAAATGCTGGCAGAGTCAAAGGCGAAGGCAGATGCCATCGTCAGAAAAGCCGAGAGCGATGCGCTTCTTGAAAAGAAGAAGGCAGAGGAGGATATCAAGCGTGAGATCGTGGACGTTTCCACTCTTCTCACAGAAAAGCTTCTGGAGCGTGAGATATCCGAGGATGATCATAAAAAGCTTATCGACTCTGTTATCAGTGGGATAGGTGAAGAATAATGACAGAGCTTCGTAAAGAGTATGCTCTTGCCCTGTTTGAGCTTTCCGTTGAGGAAGGCTGCCTTAACAGGGTATCGGAGGATCTTGCAAGGGTGATGAAGGCAGTAGCCGAGGAGCCACAGCTCCTTGAGCTTTTGAAAACTCCCGCAATTCCGATGTCGGAAAGGTTAGAGACCATTGATGACGTGTTCGGCGGCTCTGTCTGCGAATACGTGCTCTCCTTTTTAAAGGTACTGTGCGAGGGAGGGAGAATTGACGTTCTTCCCGATGCAATAAAAGAGCTTGAGGCTATGGTCAAGGCCTATACGGGAAAGGTCAGCGTTAAGGTGATCTCCGCCTCTCCTCTTTCAGATGAGCAGAAGGCGGCCCTTTCGGCAAGGCTTGAAAAGGTAAACAAAAAAGAGATTGATGCCACCTACGTGGTCGATCCTTCAATTATCGGAGGTCTTATAATCGAGACTGAGGATAAAATATACGATGGCTCCCTTAAGGGAAGCCTGAGTAGCGTAAAGGACGTGATGAACGGATGAATAAGCCCTTTGAGATAAGCGGTATCATCAAAGATAAAATTAAGAATTATAATTCAAAAATAGAAATGACGGAAACAGGCAAGGTCATCCTCGTTGGCGACGGCATTGCCAGAGTATACGGCCTTCGTAACTGTATGGCAAACGAGCTTCTGGAGTTTGAGGGAGGTTCCTTCGGCGTTGCGCAGAATCTTGAGGATGAAACAGTTTCCGTAGCGATCCTTTCAGATAAGAACGATATCAGAGAGGGAACTCAGGTCAACAGAACGGGCAAGGTAGTATCCGTTCCCGTTGGCGAGGGACTTCTTTCCCGTGTTGTCAATGCCCTCGGTGAGCCTATTGACGGAAAAGGTCCTATTGAGTATGCGGGCACCCGCCCCATTGAGTCTGAGGCACCCGGTATTATCGAGAGAAAGAGCGTTTGCGTTCCCCTGCAGACGGGTATCAAGGCAATAGACAGTATGATCCCCATCGGCCGCGGTCAGCGTGAGCTTATTATCGGTGACAGACAGACGGGTAAGACCGAGATCGCAATTGATACTATTATTAATCAGAAGAATACAGGGGTTATCTGTATCTACGTGGCAATAGGCCAGAAGAGCACCTCCGTTGCTCAGCTTGCAAACGAGCTTTCGAGAAACGGAGCTATGGATAACACCATAATCGTTGCGGCAAACGCATCGGAAAGCGCACCTCTCCAGTATATCGCTCCCTATTCGGGATGCGCTATGGCTGAGTATTTCAGAGAGCAGGGAAAGGACGTCCTCATAATTTACGATGACCTTTCAAAGCACGCAGTAGCTTACCGCGCCCTGTCTCTCCTTATCCGCCGTCCACCCGGCCGAGAAGCTTACCCCGGAGACGTGTTCTATCTCCATTCCCGCCTTCTTGAGAGAGCGGCGTGCGTTGATGAAGAGTACGGCGGAGGCTCAATAACGGCTCTTCCCATTATCGAAACGCAGGCAGGCGACGTTTCCGCTTACATTCCGACTAACGTAATTTCCATTACAGACGGTCAGATTTATTTGGAAACAGAAATGTTTAACTCAGGTTTCAGACCTGCGGTAAATGCCGGTCTTTCCGTATCACGAGTTGGTGGTGCTGCCCAGATTAAGGCGATGAAGAAAATTGCGGCTCCCATTCGTGTGGAACTTGCACAGTACAGAGAACTTGCTTCCTTTGCACAGTTCGGTTCCGAATTGGATGCAGATACCAAGGAAAAACTTGCACAGGGTGAAAGAATTAAGGAAATCCTTAAGCAGCCTCAGTACAAGCCTATGCCGGTAGAATATCAGGTTATTATCATTTTTGTGGCAACCAAGAAATGTCTCTTGGATATTCCCGTAGATGATATTACCAGATTTGAATCAGAATTCTTTGAATTCCTGGATACTAAGTACTCTGAAATTCCGGAGTCAATTAAGACAAATAAGGTAATTTCGGAAGAAGTAGAAGAAAAACTTCTTGCAGCAGTAGAGGATTTCAAGAAAGATTTTGTAACAGGTATTTCATAAAACCGATACAAAGTCAGAAAGTAAAGGATGATTAAAATATGGCCTCAATGAGAGATATTAAAAGACGTAAGGCCGGCGTACAAAGTACGCAGCAGATTACCAAAGCCATGAAACTGGTTTCAACGGTAAAACTGCAGCGTGCCAAGACACGTGCATTGCAGTCGAAAACATATTTTAGTTGTATGTATGATACCGTAGTAAGTTTACTTGCAAAAGCAGGAAACTTGGATGTTCCTTATACACAGAAGCAGGAGTCACCCCGCAAGGCAATTATTGTTCTTACCTCTAACAGAGGTTTGGCAGGCGGATACAATTCTAACGTTGTAAAACTGATTACCCAGGGTGGTTTCGCAAAAGAAGATGTGGATATTTATGCAATCGGTCGTAAGGGCCGTGAGACCTTGGAACGTAGAGGGTATACCATTAAAGCTGACTTTTCGGAATTGGCGGATGAATTTGAGTATGCAGATGCCATTAAGGTATGTAATCAGATTCTGAAGGCTTACGATGAAAAGGAAGTCGGTGAGATTTACCTTGC